>NZ_JBVVAK010000079.1:0-37338 GCF_055792825.1 Microvirga sp. GN3 | reverse complement strand
GGCGCAATGGCTATCGTCTTCGCGTCGCGAATATCGTACCGAGACGGGCTCACGATTTCTTTCTGTCGCGATACAACCATCTCATTCCAGCGACATCCCTTGCTATGGCGGACGATGTCCTCAGATTTGTGACCGATTACCAGTTTGAACAGCAAACACCCGGCGAGGTTCTCATACGGGTGGTGCTCGCGGAAGGGGCGCCGCCGCACACCCTTGACTCGTATGTCAAGCTTGTGACGGAACGGGCAGCTGGCGGGTTGTCCTTCATTCCAGAGGTTGTCAGATCGATCCCGCTGTCGGGGCGGGGCAAGCGGAAGTTCGTGATCCAGCAGCTCGATATCGCTGCCGCGATGAATGCCGCTGGTTTCGCAGTTGATAGCCCTCACCGCAGTTTTTCTCAGACCAACCGCTATGTGTCTCAATACGAATGGGATTAGAGCGGCGAGAGGAACGAAGTGGAGAAACTATGCAGATGAAGTGGGCAAGGCCGTCGCTGACGTAATGCGTCAACGATGTTCACCCATGCTTTACTGGAATTGGGTCTCTTCCGTTTCACATTAGTGGGTTGTCGCGCGCGGCATCTCAGGCTCAGGTTGGAATCTGGCCTCTGCTTTCCCTCTGCGTCGATAGGCAAGATACAGGCCTGCTGCTAACGCGGCTAAAGATCCACCAATCGGGATCCCGGCAAGCGCCGCGAAAACTCCGTAGGGCCAAAGTACAGCAAGTGCGACTAACCCGCCCAACCAAGCGATAACCGCTAATGCCAGTCCTGCCATGAGGAACCTCGCTCCCGATTCTCATGCAAAATAGTAGGATACGGCTAATTCGAAAAGAGTAATCCGATAAAGTATTTGGCTTTGTCGCTCTTGCAACAGTCGGTCCAAAGTAGGCTCTGTGCGGGGGTACGGGATTTAAGCGGACGCGCGCAGGGGCCATCAGACGTCTAAAAGGGCCATGCGCCGTCCCGACCTGATTGACCGGGTTTTCGCGGACGAACGTGGATGCCAGAAGACTTATCACCATTAAGTTACCGGTCCTTTTGATGCACCTGCGGACCGCGGGGAGGCATGGTTTGGCGGCCTCCGTGTTCGCCATTTACTTCCCGCGGCTTCCCATGGCATCCGCCGGTCCAAGGACCTTCGGCTGTCACTCATGCCCCGACCTGTGGTAGGAGCCGAAACGGCGATCGGACAAAGGGGAGCGGTATCGTGGTGGACATCAGGCGGATCGGCGTAGCCGCACGCTATAGCGACCTCGTGATCCATGATGGAACGGCCTATTTCTCGGGCTACGTGCCCGAGACGACCCTGGGCCTCTCGGTCACGGAACAGACCCAGGATATTCTCGGGCAGATCGAACAGTCCCTCATCGAAATCGGCAGCGGCAAGGCCAAGCTGCTCCAGGCGACGATCTGGCTGGCAGACATCTCCTTCTATGACGAGATGAACGCAATTTGGGACGCCTGGGTCGTTCCGGGTCAGGCCCCGGCACGCGCCTGTGTCGAGGCGAGACTAGCCGACCCGGATTACAAGCTCGAGATCCAGGTCATCGCGGCCCTCTGATCTGGTCCGGCAGCTCCCTATGCCCGCTCCGTCTGGGAGCTCGATTTCGCAAGAGCTCCCAGGCGCTTGCGCTCATAGTGCTTTGCCAGACGTAGGTGTCGCCACGTGGCGTAGTTCATGGCGATCAGGAAACCGTAGGTGCCGCGCAGGAAATGCAGCCGGCCGAAATAGGCCTTCACGAAGGCCGCGGGAAACTCGAAATAGACCCGCCATGTGGGGATCGAAATGCCCCTCACCTCAAGGTCGATGGCCTGCTGGTCGGTGTAGCTGTTGAGCTTGGCGAGTTGGTCGCCGAGGGAGCGCACGGACCGGTGGTGCACGAGTCCCTTCAGCTTGCCAATCCTGGTTCCCGACTTCAGGTCGACCCGGTCATGGACGAGCGAAGACGAATACCGGCCTGCATCCCGGCGATAGAGCCGGACCGGCGCGACCCGGTAAGCCAGAGGGTGAGGAGCACTTTCTCCGGGGAATGTTTCAGCAATCCGAATGCCATAGGCCTGGCAGGGAGGCTGTCCATGAGCGAACAGCGCACGCATCTCGGCCAGCAGTTCGGGCGAGACCTCCTCGTCTGCATCGAGGTTCAAGAGCCATTCGTGCCGGCACTGTTCCTCCGCGAAACGCTTCTGGAGACCGTAGCCTGGCCAGGGATTGAAGATCACCCGGGCGCCGAGGTCCTGGGCTACCGCCTGGGTTCCATCCGTCGAACCAGAATCGACCACGACGAGATCGTCCGTCAGCCCTCGGATCGCACGGATCGTCGCTCCGATCCGGTCGGCCTCGTTTTTGGCAATGATGAAAACGGAAACAGGAAGCATGGCCTCGGGTGCCTAGCCGCCCTGAGGGGTCATGGCAAGGGCTTTGGGCCCCTTAAAAGGCCGCAGTACTGTCGTTCGCGCCTTCAATCAAGCTGCAACAGGCAGTCCCTCAGCCAGCAGGGCCTGCTTGACCATCTGTCGATTGAAAATCCGCTGCATGTACTCTGTGACCGTGGAATAGTCCGATAAATCGATCCTGTGGAAGCGAGCCCAGCTCAGAACCGTGAAGCAATAGGCATCGGCAACGGTGAATTGCTGTCCTGCCAGATAGAGGCGTCCTCTCAGAGTCTGACTCAAAATGCGGCTATCCGCTGCCACCGAGGTGTCTTCCTGGCGCTCCCCGCACCTGAAACGGTGAAAATCTGTCCCGTTTGGGCCTGATTAAGCTTCCTATTCCTGCCAGGATGCAGCCACAGGATGCGTTCCGGGAGTTTTCAGTCAGCCTCTCAGGCATTGATCCAGATAAGCGAGCCGTCGTTGGAGACGATTCACGGCCAATTGGCGTGCCTTCGGGGGCATGGGGGCCTCCCAGAGGGGATCGAAGCCCTTATGAAGCTCTGCACCCGTGAAATCGAGCCATTCTCTAACCCGATAACGCTCCCAGGAACCCAGCTTCGGAAGAAGCTGAGCCGATGGCGCTTGGTCTGCAAGGTACTCCAGAATAACGGGAACTTCGGCCAGGACTTCACCACTTTGCAATGCAAGGGCAGGAACATGACCCTTGGGGTTGATCCGAATGAAGTCACGCCCGGAGGCTGTGGTTTTGGTTTTCAGATCGACCTTGTCGTACTCGATCTCCAGGCCGGCCTCGAAAGCAATGATACGCGGTGCAAGGGAGGTGGCTCCTGGGGTGTAGTACAGCTTCATCACAGTTCCGCGCCCCCTAGCCACCGGGAATATAAATTTATAACGTAACAAGACGCGTTATTAGTACGCCACACAATGGCGCATTCAAGGCACATTAGACTATTTGATACAATATTTCACTCATTCAGCAACAAGGACTTTCAGAGAAGCACGCCCTCACGCGCGTGGCGTGTCGTAGCGGCCCCGAGCCGCTTACGGACGCGGAGTTCTGCCAAGAGCGGAAAATGATCCGACGCCACCCGGGTCAAGGGGTTCCGGACGGGCCCGGCATCGACCACCTCGATGGATTTTGTCACGAAGACATGATCGAGGCGCAGAACGGGCGCCCGGGTGTGAAATGTCGGCTGAGGCTCTCCAAAGGAATTGGCGAGTTGAGCGTCCTGCATCCGATTGGCGATCAGCCGGTATGAGCGTGAATAGGGTGGAGCATTGAAATCGCCCAGCAGGACGGCCGGATCGGCGCAATCGGGATGGCCGACCCAATCCGGACCGATCAGAGCCGCCGCCTGCGTCCGCCGCTCTCCGGACCTTAGAGACAGGTGAGCGTTGACGACCTGGATGGTCTGGCCTTCGATCTCGACAGCGACCCAGAGGGCGCTACGCTTCTCGAAGGACGGCCTCGTCGATTGTGTGGGCAGGCGCCCGGACCTGATGATTTTCGAAGAATGGCGGGTCAGGACAGCAATGCCGTATTGCTCGCCCAGAATCCGGATCGTGGGCTGAAAATGCAGATCCATCCCGAGCCTCGCCGCAACGGCAGCCGCCTGGTCGATCTCGCCTGCCCGCTCGCGTCCGACGCGGACCTCCTGCAGCGCGACAATGTCCGGGTCGCAGGAGGCAATAACCTCCGCGATCCGGTTCGGTGAGATCTGTCTGTCCGTGCCAAGCCAGCGATGGACATTGTAGGTGAGGATCCGAAGGGTTCGCCCCTGTTTATCGCTATGCTTCAAAGGTCAGCACCGGCTCGTCAGTCGTTAAAAGTAAAAGCACCGCGTCATTCGGCACAAGCGGGAAATTGCCCTCACCGCCCGTCTGGCCGCCTAATTGGCAAACGTGTCGGATCAATGACCCAGGCTCAAGCTTGGTTCCCCTTGGTGGGCGCTTAGGGTCGAGCCAACCAAGAGTTTCACAGACAGTTTTGCTGGTGGCTTGACCTTCCCATGATTGGAAGGATTACACCCGCATCCCATATGAGGATCAGGAGATTCACCATGGCCGCCGGCAAGCTTAGCCCCATCGACAGCATCGACATTCCGATTCAGGGCATGAGCTGCGCCTCCTGCGTCGGTCGCGTGGAGAAGGCGATTCGGTCTGTGGATGGCGTCACGGCAGCCAACGTCAACCTGGCGACCGAACGGGCGCATGTGGAGTTCGCCTCTTCCGAAGCCGATCCTACGGCAGTTGCGGAGGCGATCCGGGCGGCGGGCTACGAGCCGTCTGAGAAGACGACCGAGCTGAAGATCGATGGCATGACCTGTGCTTCCTGCGTCAACCGGGTTGAGAAGGCGCTCAAGCGCGTTCCCGGCGTGGTGGATGCGTTCGTCAATCTTGCCACCGAGCGCGCCTCCATCCGCTATCTCGGCAATGCGGACATCCTGGAGCGCCTGATCGGCGCCGTCGAGCAGACGGGCTACGCGGCAAAGGCGATCCAACGGGAGGATGGTCAGGCGGACCGCGAACGGGAAGCCCGTGATGCCGAGATCGCTGGCCTCCGGCGCTCCGTGCTGATCGCGACGGTCCTCACCCTGCCGGTCTTCGTTATCGAGATGGGAGCCCACTTCATCCCCACCATTCACGACTGGGTGATGGGAACGTTCGGTCATCGCAATAGCTGGTATCTGCAATTCGCCCTGACCACTCTCGTCCTGTTCGGCCCCGGTCTGCGCTTCTTCCGGAAGGGCGTTCCTACCCTTTTGCGTGGGGCGCCGGATATGAATTCGCTCGTCGTTCTCGGCACGAGTGCGGCCTATGCCTATTCCGTGGTGGCGACCTTCCTGCCCGGCTTCCTGCCGGCCGGCATGGAGAACGTGTATTACGAGGCTGCAGCCGTCATCGTGTCCCTGATCCTGCTGGGGCGCTATCTCGAAGCCAAGGCCAAGGGTCGTACATCCGAGGCAATCAAGCGCCTCATGGGGCTCCAGGCAAAAACCGCCCGCGTGCTGCGGAACGGCGAGGCTCTGGAGATCCCGCTGGATCAGGTCCTGACCGGCGATGTCGTCCAGGTCCGTCCCGGTGAGAAGATTCCGGTTGATGGTGAAGTGGTGGAAGGCTCCTCCTTCGTCGATGAATCCATGATCACGGGCGAGCCGGTTCCGGTGCAGAAATCTCAAGGTAGCGAAGTGGTAGGCGGTACCATCAACAAGAATGGCAGCTTCACCTTCCGGGCCACTCGCATCGGCGCCGATACGGTTCTGGCCCAGATCATCCGGATGGTCGAACAGGCGCAGGGGTCGAAGCTTCCGATCCAAGCCCTTGTCGACCGGGTGACGGCCTGGTTCGTCCCCGCCGTGATGGCGGCGGCTGCCCTCACCTTTCTGGTCTGGCTCACGCTCGGTCCCGATCCGGCTCTCACCTTCGCGCTGGTGAACGCGGTCGCCGTGCTGATCATCGCCTGCCCCTGCGCCATGGGTCTGGCGACCCCCACCTCCATCATGGTCGGCACGGGCCGGGCGGCGGAGCTTGGTGTGCTCTTCCGCCAGGGAGAGGCCCTGCAAAGCCTGAAGGAGGTCGGCGTCGTCGCCCTGGATAAGACCGGCACCCTGACTCAGGGGCATCCCGAGCTGACCGATTTCGTGACAGCTCCCGGATTTTCCGAGGCCGACACCTTGCGGCTCTTGGCGGCCGTGGAAAGCCGTTCGGAGCATCCGATCGCGCAGGCCATCGTCGCGGCCGCCGAGCGGAGCGGTCTCGCCCTGCCTGCCACCGACAGCTTCGAGGCTGTACCGGGCTTCGGCGTCTCGGCACTGATCGAGGGAAGGAAAGTCGATGTCGGCTCCGACCGTTTCATGGCGAAGCTCGGTCTCACCGTCTCCGCCTTCGCCGATCCCGCGGCTCGTCTGGGCGCCGAGGGCAAGAGCCCGCTCTATGCCGCCATCGACGGCAAGCTTGCCGCCATCGTCGCTGTCGCCGATCCGATCAAGCCTTCGACTCCAGAAGCCATCGCGGCTCTGCACGCGCTCGGCCTGAAGGTCGCCATGGTCACCGGCGACAACCGGAGGACCGCCGAGGCCATCGCGAAGCGGATCGGAATCGACGAGGTGGTGGCAGAAGTTCTGCCCGACGGCAAGGTCGAGGTCGTGAAGCGCCTGCGCGAAGAGCACGGCAGGATCGCCTTCGTCGGCGACGGCATCAACGATGCGCCCGCGCTTGCCGAAGCCGATATCGGCATCGCCATCGGCACGGGCACGGACATCGCCATCGAAAGCGCCGACGTGGTGCTCATGTCTGGCGACGTGCGCGGTGTGATCAATGCCGTCGCCCTCTCGAAAGCGACCATTCGCAACATCCAGCAGAACCTGTTCTGGGCCTTCGCCTATAACGTGCTGCTGATCCCGGTCGCTGCGGGCGCTCTCTATCCGGTCAACGGCACTCTGCTCTCGCCGATCTTTGCGGCTGGCGCGATGGCGCTCTCCAGCGTCTTCGTTCTCGGCAATGCCCTGCGTCTGCGCCGCTTCAAGGCTCCCATCGCATCGGCGCAGGCCGTCACTCACTCTCAAACCGTCGAAGGTGTCGCATGAATATCGGACAAGCAGCCACGGCCTCTGGCGTTTCGGCCAAGATGATCCGCTATTACGAATCCATCGGGCTGATCCCGAAGACCGTCCGCACGGAATCCGGATACCGGGTCTATTCGGATTATGATGTGCATACCCTGCGCTTCATCCGTCGCTCGCGGGACCTCGGCTTCTCGGTCGAGCAAATCGCGGATCTCGTGCCGCTCTGGCAGGATCGCGAGCGCGCAAGCAAGGATGTGAAAGCCATCGCGCTCGAACATGTCGGCGTGCTCGAGCGCAAGATCAGGGAATTGCAGGAGATGGCTTCGACCCTGAAGCATCTCGCCAGGAATTGTCATGGCGATGCGCGTCCCCATTGCCCGATCATCGAAGAGCTGGCGAGCGACGGCGCTGAACCTCTCACCGTCAAACCGGATGCGAAGTTCGGCGCACTGGGAAAGACTTTGGCGCGTTAAACAATAAGCGAGTGGCGGCCCTTCAAGCTGCCATCTCGACCTCGCGGCCACGGCCGAGATCGTGCATCAGCTGCACGTAGTTTGGCATGCGTTGGATCTGACGACCATAATGCCGCCTCAGCGCCTCGGTGAGACGGCCGTTGCGCGACAGGAGTTCGTCCGCGAAGTCGATCATGAGAGAGTTCGGCCAAGCCTGGGGCCGGATATTCGCCAACCGCTCGAACAACCTGTCCTCGCTTTCATCCGGATTCGCCTGCGCCATGAGGGTTAGCATCGCGGCGGTCGAACGCGAGACGCCCATATGGCAATGGACGAGCAGGTGCCCCTCCGCGTGCTCGGCCCGTCTCTCTGCCACCTCATCCCCGAAGCGAAGGACGGCCTCCACGTCCTTTGGCGCGGGCAGGATCATGCCTGGGATCGGGTGGATGATATCGTGAAAGCGAAGGATCGTTCTGTGATGGGGGTTGTATGCCCCGAACGCTTCCGGATCGGGATGATCCGGGTCGAGAATCGAGAGAACGTGGGTCACGGACCGCTCACACTGATCTGGCAGTTCCGAGATGCCGCAGATCGTGAGCATTTGAATGGGTACGCGTTGCATGAAAAACCGCTCGTTCGCAGCTGAAGTGAGACAAGAACCTTAACGCCCCTCACCAAACAGTTAACTCACTTCTAACTGATTGGATCGACACGTTCAAAATACTGTGTCTTGCAAACCACACTGGACCTTTGCCACATTTCTGCCATGCGAGATCCACCTTGTCGTCACCGCCGGGGCTATGTCTCTTCGAAAGTAATGCCGTCGCTCCTAAACGTCGGCGAATGAAGCCAAAAACCAGAAACTACAGGTCACCCCACTGATGTTTGCTGCACCGGCCCCGAGCCTGCCCTCGTTGCGAAACGTACTTCGCTTCTCCACGCTTCTTCTTCCGATGGCCTTGGCGGCCTGTGTCTCGACACAAGCGCCTCCGCAGCAAGCCTTACGCCGCATCGATCCCGCCTATGCTGCCATGTACGGAGCCCGTCCGGACGAGGCACATCCGCTGCCGGCCACCGACATCTCCGAGGTCGATCCGCGCTTCCTGCGCCGCGAGGTCGCCTATTATGGCCGCGAGGAGCCCGGCACCATCGTAGTCGACACTGCCTCCCGCTATCTCTATCTCGTGCGTGAAGGCGGTCGGGCCATCCGCTATGGCATCGGCGTCGGCAAGGAAGGCCTGGCCTGGGGTGGTCGCGCCCGCGTCGGCCGCAAGGCCACGTGGCCGAACTGGACGCCCACTGCTGCGATGATCCGGCGCGAGCCCGAGCGCAATGCCAAGTGGGCCGGCGGCATGCAGGGCGGCCTGGACAATCCTCTCGGCGCGCGCGCCCTGTATCTCTATGACGGCGGTCGCGATACCATGTACCGCATTCACGGCACCACCGAGCCCTGGTCGATCGGCCAATCGGTATCGAGCGGCTGCATCCGTCTGTTCAATCAGGACATCATCGACCTTCATAGCCGTGTGCCGGTCGGCTCACCCGTGGTCGTGCTCCAGGGACAGCGCCTGTTCGACGTGGAAGATGAAATGCGGGTATCTTCAGCCTACTGACGGGATTCGCATAAGTTCAAAGGGGTTGGCCATCTGGCCGGCCCTTTTTCTTTTATCCCTGCCAGGCTTGATATAAAATCGGCCAGTTTCTGCTGGAGGCATGGTCATGACCGTAGAACGTGCGATCCTTCTGACCGTCGGCGGGCTCATCATCGTCAGTGTCCTGCTCGCCGTTACCGTCAACATCAACTGGCTCTGGCTCACCGGACTCCTGGGCGCCCATCTGGTACAGGCATCCTTCACGGGACTATGCCCGGTCGTGAAGATGTTCAAGCGCATGGGGCTGCCGAGCAAACCCGGCTTCACCTGATCTACACGCGAGCACTGCCCTCCCCTGGAGGCATTGCCAAGCTGTCCTATGAATCAATATCCATGAGACTTGCGAAGGACCGCTCATGGACGATTGGTATTTTTTGGCGCTCAAAGTGACGACACGCGCCATCGAGGTCGGCGGGACCGCCATCATCGTCCTCGGAATCCTCGGATCGAGCGTTGCGGTCCTCTGGCAGATCTTACGCGGTCACTCCGGATCGGCCGCCTTCAACCTCTATCGCTCGAATGTCGGGCGCGCCATTCTGCTCGGCCTCGAATTCCTCGTCGCGGCCGACATCATCAATACGGTGGCCATCGAGCCGACCCTCCAGAGCCTCCTCATCCTCGGCGGCATCGTCCTCATCCGAACCTTCCTCAGCTTCTCGCTCGAAGTCGAAATCGAAGGGCATTGGCCCTGGGACCGGCACAAGGGCGAAAGCGGCAGCTCATCACGACAAACGGCTTGACGTCGGCACGCAGGCCTCGCAGATCGCCGCGATGTGACGGTGATCGGTGCCGCAGCATCCGCCGAGCACAGCGAGCTGCGTCATGCGCTCACGCAGGCCTCGGTAGCGTCGGGCAAGATCGATAGGATCGCCGGGATCGAGTTCCGTGGATTCGTCGAGTTCCGCATGGCTCTTTGTTGATGCATTGGCGCGAAGCCCGCGGATACGCCGGGTCCATTCGTCCTTCTCGGACAAAATGCCATCGAAGTGGGTCGGGTGCGCGCAGTTGATCATGTAATAGGCCGGAATATGGCCTGTCTCGCGATCCGTCCGCTCGATGGCGGATTGGAGCGTCTCGCCGGAAGCCAGCTTGCCGTCCGTCTCCACCGTGAACGAGATCACCACCGGCAAGCCGAGAGCCTCTGCCGCCCGCGCGATGCCGATGGCTTCTTCCGCATAGTTCATGGTGACGGCGCTCACCATGTCCGCTCCGCCCTCGCGAAAGGCTTCGACCTGCGGCGCATGGTAGGCCTGCGCCTCCTCTGCCGACATCTGCGCATCGGCCCTGTAGCCGTCGCCGCGGGGACCGATGGCGCCATTGACGAGGACACGTTCATTGTTGTCTGAGAGCCTGTCGCGAAGGCTGGATGCCCAGCGTACAGCCTCTCGGTTCACATCTGCGAGATCTTCGGGTGAGACGTCGAGCTTCGCAGCCCAGTCCGTATTGGCCCGCCATGTGGGCGTGTCGAGGATGAAGCCCACATCCCGTTCGATAGCGGTGCGGATATAAGGCTCGAAATAGCGTTCGAGCTTGGCCCTCCCCTCCTCGCTGCGCAGAAGCGGGAACGCCGCGAAGCAGGGAAGGTCCATGCCTTCGAGAAAGACGAGCGTCGTCTCAAGGCCGCCATCGGTCAGAAAAATCGCCTCGTTCGAGGGTGGAAAGGCAAATCGGCTGCCGGTCATGAATGCGCCTCCCGCATCATGCGCCCCCGCCCGTCCGTTCCCTTTTAGGCCGTCACGGCGCACTCGACGGTGCTTCGGCACACATCGAAGCCGTGGAAGCGCTTCAGGCAGTTGACTAAAGGGAATAGAGTCACTAGGAATTTGCTCCCGGCCCGCCAGCCGCCGCCACTCTTCCAGTGTCCGTCGGCTCTCATTCCTGCCTTTTCCTACCGCTCCAGCTCTGTGGTTGGCGCGCCCTGTCGCTCAAGCACAAAAAGCGACGGCCTTTCAGGCAGATGTTTTTCGAAAACCTCGAGCAGCACTTCAAAGCAGACACAGACGCTGCAACGGCTGCCCTCCGGCGATACGACCATGACAAGATTCGAAACGGGTCTGTTCCTCAACAGAATTCCCTATGTGAAAGCAGGCTCGGGCCCTGTCCCCATTATCGTCCTGAATGGCGGTCAGGCCTTTGTCAGACGCCCGACGCCTGCCCGTGCCGAGAGGGACGCCAAGCGCATTGCGCGTCTGCTGCCCAAAGACCGGACAGTCTATGTGCTGGGCTACGATCCGGCGCCTTCCGCCGATTATTGCATCAGGACGATCGTGCGGGATGTCGCGCAGATTCTGCGGGACGAGATCGGTCCAGCAACCGTCATGGGCATCTCCTTCGGTGGCTTCGTGGCCGCGCGGCTCGCAGCGGATCACCCCGATCTCGTGAAGGGGCTGATCCTGATGGTCAGCGCGCATCGCTTCTCCCCAAAGGGACGTCGCAGCATCGACCGGCAGATCTCATGCGCCTGGGCCGGAGACTTCGACGGATTTCTCGACGAGTTCGGTCTCGTCTTCCGCCGCCCCTGGCTCAATTGGTTGATCCGCTGGCGGTTCAGGCAGGAGCGGCAGCGACTGCATGAGACGATGAACGATCCTGCCGTCATCGTCCGCGGCCTCAACGCCGTTGCGGGTGAGAACTTCGGCGGCGATCCGTCATGGCTGACACGCATCGCAGCGCCGACCCTGATCGTCGGTGCGACGCGTGACCCATTCTTCGATATCGCGGCTCTCGAAGAAACGGCCCGGCTCATTCCTTCGGCGTACCTGCAACTGTTCAAGCACGAAACGCACATGCTTCCGCTTGAGCGGTCACGGGATGTGGCGAAGGTAGTTGCACGGTTTCTTCAGAAGCAACAATCGACGAAGAACGGCGGCTCCCGTTAGAGCCGCCGCTCCTGCTTCGTGTATCAATCGCTCACAACCACCAGTACATGCCGCTTCTTGCCGGCGGTCAGCTTCAGGGCCCCATCGGCGAGATCCACCGTGCCAACCTGCGCATCCGCATCCTGCACGACATTGCCGTTGAGCCTTGCGCCGCTGTTGAGAACCAGACGGCGCGCCTCGCTCTTGGAGCTTGAAAGACCCGCAAGGACGAGAAGCTGCGCGACGGTGACGCCGGTGTCCAACTCGGACCTTGAGAGACCGATGCTTGGAAGCCCGGAGGCATTCTCTCCTTCCTCGAAGGCGCGGCGCGCGGTGTCGGCGACATCCCGTGCGGCCTCTTCTCCATGCGCGAGATGGGTCGCCTCGTTGGCGAGAACGCGCTTTGCTTCATTGATCTCGGAGCCCTTCAACTGGCCGAGGCGATGCACCTCGTCGAGCGGGAGTTCCGTGAAGAGGCGCAGGAAGCGGGCGACATCGTCATCCTCGGTGTTGCGCCAGAACTGCCAGAACTCGTAAGCACTGAGCTTCTCGGCATTGAGCCACACCGCGCCGCTGGCTGTCTTGCCCATCTTGGCCCCGATGGAGGTGGTGAGCAACGGAGTCGTCAGCCCGAAGAGTTGGCGCTGGTCGATGCGGCGCGCAAGCTCGATGCCGTTGACGATGTTGCCCCACTGGTCCGAGCCGCCCATCTGCAGCACGCAAGCATGATGGCGCGACAGTTCCAGGAAGTCGAAGGCCTGAAGTACCATGTAGTTGAACTCGAGCAGCGTGAGCGGCTGCTCGCGCTCCAACCGCTGGCGCACGCTGTCGAAGCTCAGCATCCGGTTGATCGTGAAATGGGTGCCGAAATCGCGCAGGAATGGCAGGTAGCGTAAGGGATCGAGCCAGACGGCATTGTCCACCATCACCGCATCGGTCGGCCCGTCGCCGAAAGTGAGGTAACGGGAGAAGACCTGCTTCAGACCCGTGGCATTTTTGGCGATCTGCTCATCGTCGAGCAATGGTCGGCTCGCATCGCGGAAGCTCGGATCGCCGATCTGCGTGGTGCCGCCGCCAATGAGCACGACCGGCTTGTGGCCGCATTTCTGCAGCCAACGCAAAGTCATGATCTGCACGAGGCTGCCCACATGCAGGCTGTCAGCCGTGGCATCGAAGCCGATGTAGGCGGCGACGGGACCAGCCGAGAGGCGCTCATCGAGGGTGTCTAGGTCCGTGCATTGGTGGATGAAGCCGCGCTCGGAAAGCGTCTTCAGGAAGTCTGATTTCGGGGTGCTCATCTTCTCGTCTCCTGGGGATTGGCGGGAGCCGCTGCCCGGAGACCTGATCACCAAATGAAGATGCCGCCGGAGAGCGGCGGCATCGAACGTCTGGTCGCAACCGAACGGAGCCGCCCTATGGGGACGGCGTAAAATAGTTCACGAAGCTGTGGCGACCGGTGATCATGGGCGCAAAATACGGATATGAGGCCGGATCGTCAACCGACTTCAAAAATACGCCTTCAAATTCCCCCTCACTCGCTCCAGCACCGGCACGTCCTTCGGCGGCAACGCAAAGGTCTGGCCTGTGATGCGCTCGAAGGCGTCGATATAGACGCGCGAGGTCTCCAGCACGACGTCCTGCGGGATCTCGGGAATCTCGTCCTTGTAGGGATCGCAGCGGGCGACGACCCAGGTGCGGATGAAATCCTTGTCGAAGCTCTCGGGCCTCTCGCCGGCTTCGAAGCGCTGCCGGTAGCTGTCCAGGAACCAGTAGCGGCTCGAGTCCGGCGTGTGGATCTCGTCGGCAATCATGATTTTCCCGCTCTCGTCGATGCCGAACTCGTATTTGGTGTCGACGAGGATGAGACCTCGCTCGCGGGCCATCTCCCTGCCCTTCGCGAAGAGCGCGAGGGCGTAATCGGAGACCGTCTTCCACTGCTCAGGCGTGAGAAGTCCGCGCTCGACGATCTCCTGCGCGGTCAGGGGTTCGTCGTGCCCGCCGTCGAAGGCCTTGGTGGTCGGCGTGATGATGGTCTGCGGCAGCTTCTCGTTGTCGAGCATGCCGTCCGGCAGACGAATTCCGTACATCTCGCGCTGGCCGGCCTTGTAGAGGGACAGAATCGACGTGCCAGTCGTGCCGGCGAGATAGTCGCGCACCACGATCTCCACGGGGAGGATGGTGAGCCTGCGGCCGATGAGCACGTTCGGGTCCGGATATTCGATCACATGGCTAGGGCAGATATCCGCCGTCGCCTCGAACCAGAACTTGGCGGTCTGCGTCAGCACCTGGCCTTTCAGGGGAATGGCCGCCAGGTTGCGGTCGAAGGCGCTGATGCGGTCCGATGCGATGATGATGCGGCGTCCGTCCGGCAGGTCGTAATTGTCGCGCACCTTGCCGCGATAATGGTTCGGCAGTTCCGGGATGGTCGCATCCTCGAGGACGTAACCGGCATAGGCTCCAAGGGCTGCTTTATCGACCATGCTCACCTGCCAAGGATTTCGGGCGCCGCGCTCCCATAGCGCGCTGGCCGTGTTCTAGACTGAAATCCTCAGCACGCCAGGCCCCAATCGGTAAAAAATGGCTCTTTCCACGAGCACAGCCGGCCGAAGCCTTATTGGGTCGCCCTGGCGTCCCGGCGATAGGTCGCGTTGAGGCCCGACAGGGTCACGGTGGTTTCGTAGCCCTGGGCATCGACAATGGTCCATTGCTTGAGCGCATTGGCTCGGCTGTCGAAGCGCAGGGTGATCTTGGACGTTCCGCCAAGCGTCGCGCTGTCGTCGAAGCGGACCGTGACGATGCCGTCGCGTCCTACCTGCACGTCGCGTACCTTGGTGTCGCGGGACAGATCGATATTGTCCTGGACCAGGAATTTCAGAGGCGTCTGCCCGACGGGATAGACGTCGTTGGTGCCGAGCTTCTTGTCGCGGATCGCCACGTTGCGGCCGTCGGAGACCACCTCGAGGGTGCTCGGCGGGGCATAGGCGAAGTGGAACTGGCCCGGGCGGCGCATGGAGAGCGTGCCCTCGGCCTGCTGGCCGTTCGGGTTCTTCTGCACGAAATAGGCTGACATCACATCGAGGCTGTTGAAATAGGCATTGACCCGGTCGAGCGCCTCTTCGGGCGTGCGGGGCCCGGGCGGCGATGTCGGCGTCGGGGCGGTGGACGGCGCGGCGACGGAGGTCAGAGCGGGCGCCGCAGATTGAATCGGAGTGGATCGGGCAGGCTTCGGCGGCTCCGCCACCTTGGCCGGGGGCGGTGTGGCGGGTTTAGCCGACTCGGCCGCCTGCACGGATGGCTCGGCCACGGGCTTCTGAGGCTCGGAGGCAGCCGGCTTGGCTTCCACCTTCTCGGAGGTCGGCGTGCGGGGCTGAGGCTCGGGCTTCGCTGCGGTTTGAGGCGCGGGCTGAGGCCGCGGCTGGGCTGTCCGCTGCGACGGCGTTTGAGGCTTCTGAACCGTCGCCGCCGGCTTAGGCGCCTGCTGCGGCTGCGCCTGAGCGCGCGGGGCCGCCGGCGGCTGGGGGACCGCCTGCGGTGCAGGCTGCTGCTGGGGAGCGTTGGTGGCAGGAGTCCCCGGCTTTTTGAAGATGCCGTCGAGGAAGCGCGTCAGAGGATCGGGGGGCTGCTGGGCAATGGCGGGAGAAGCGCATGAGAGAGCTAGGGCCAGACCGAGAATGCAACGCGAAGACGAATTGAGCATGACGCCACTGCTAACCTGGAAAAATCATCGATGCCCGTGCGCAAAAGCACGGCGCAGCAATGGTTTATGGCTTCGATAAGAGGCTGAATGAAGGCAGCACCCTGTAGGCGAAAGCGAGTCGTGTCCAGACAGATCGCACCCTTGTCGGGGATCTCAGGCCGCATCCGCCAGTTCGTCCTCATCCGCCATGGAACGGGCTGGCGCAGGCCGGGGTTTGGGAGTACGCGGGCGGGACGGCTGCTTCTTTTTCCCCTTGGCGGGCTTTGCCTTGCCGCTCAGCCCTTTCCACCAGCCCTGCCAGCTCCAGGCCCCTGGCCCCACTAGGCCATAGAAGAGGAGACTGGCCAGAACCCCGAGATGGGACAGGAAGATCGCCTGCTCGGCCTGGCGGTTCAGGCCGCCATAATCCCAGAAGCGATGCATCGTGCCGGTCGTCACCACCAAAGCAGCAATGAGAACGGAGGCACTCAGGCGCGGCGCGAATCCGAAGATCAGGGCCAGCGGCCCGAACACCTCGGCGAGGACGATCAGGGTCGCCACCACATCGCCATAGGGCATCCCCTTGAGGGTCAGCGTGGCGGCAAGCCCGGAAATATTCGAAAGGCGCCCAATGGCAGCCGGCAGAAAGCAGCCCGCCAGCAGCAGGCGGTTCAGCAGCAGAATCCCGTTGACGCCCGCTCCTCTGTCCTCGCCCATGCTTTTGCCCTCCACTCGCCTGCCTAGCGGCGCCGGGAATCGGCCGGCGCCTGACGAGCATTTGAGGCAGAGGTTCTTAACCCGCCCTTAGCGGCGGGCTGCGATCCACCAGACTTTAGAGCTTGAGATTTCTTTCCCGGAGCATCGTCTCCCACCGCAGGGTGTGTTCCACGATGGTGTCGAGATCGTCATGACGCGGGGTCCATCCCAATTTGGACCGGATGCGGGTCGAATCCGCCACGATGGTCACCGGATCGCCCGCGCGCCGCGGCCCGATCCGCGCATCCACCGGCTTGCCCGAGACCCGCCGCACCGTCTCGATGACCTCGGACACGGAATAGCCGTGCCCGTAGCCGCAATTCATGATAAGGCTTTCACCCCCACTATCGAGATGGGCCAGGGCCTGCATGTGAGCCGCGATCAGATCGCTCACATGGATGTAGTCGCGGATACAGGTGCCGTCTGGCGTCGGATAATCCGTGCCGAAGACTTCCATGTGGGACCGCATGCCGAGCGCCGTCTGAACCGCCACCTTGATCAGATGAGTGGCATTCGCCGTCGACTGACCATGGCGCATCAGCGGATCGGCGCCTGCGACGTTGAAATAGCGCAGGACCACGTAGCGCATATCATGGGCTGCTGCGATGTCCCGCAGCATCACTTCGGTCAGCTGCTTCGAGCTACCGTAAGGCGACAGAGGACCCAAGGGCGCGTTCTCATCGATCGGCTTGTCGGAGGTGTCGCCGTAGACGGCAGCCGTGGACGAGAACACGAACTTCTTGATGCCAGCGGCAACGGCCGCGGCCATGAGGGAGCGGCTCTTGACGGTGTTGTTCAGATAATAGCCCAGCGGATCGGAGACGGATTCCGGTACCACGAGCTTGGCGGCGAAATGGGCGATGGCATCAATCTGATGCAGTTGAAGCGTCCGCAGAACCGGCTCGTAATCGCCCACATCGCCGACGACGAGAGGTACGCCGTCCGGAACCGACCAGCGGAAACCGGTCGACAGATTGTCGAACACGATGGGTTTGTGGCCCGCATCGAGCAGGGCCAGAACCATATGCCCCCCGATATATCCTGCCCCGCCTGTTACGAGAACGTTCATGGGATCTCCTGAAAACCCTGCTCAACGTTTCACCATGCTGGCTTTATTGGCTCTAGATTTCTAGATCAAGTTGAGATCAAGGGAAGGCTAGCGGCTCGGTTTTGAGAGGATGCAGGATGGATGATCGCAAGGAATACTGGTGGGTTCAACATGAGGCTATGGTTCAGCCGGCCGAGATCGAATTCGTCGGCGGCATTCCCGTGAGCTTCAAGTTCATCGGAATGGCCGGCAGCATTCCCGCCGCATCGGCCGAGTTGATCGAGCGCCTGCCCACTCCTCCGACGCCGGTCATCAGACCTCACATGCCGCAACCACCGGCAACCGGACCGCAGCGAAGCGGTTCCTGGCTATGGCTCATCGGCATTCTTCTGCTGATCCTCGTCGCCCAATGCTCAGGACAGCTTTACGACCTCATCAAATGAAGGCTTGTGCACAGGCTTATCGATATAGGTATAGGGATACTATCAAAAAGGCTTCATCCCGTTTGAGGTAGGTCTATACTTCAACAGCATTACAGCTGTTCACGACACCCGATTCATTAACTCCGAATTGCCTCGCGCGTATAAAATAGATCCATTTCACTTTGCCGGATATGCCTATTTAATTCTGAGTAATCAGGCCGATACCGCAGAGGAAAACGCCCCGATGCTCATGACTTCAAGCGAGACGGAATCCGATCCCGTCTCGAAGATCCGGATGGATAACCTGCCCTTGCGGCAGCATCGTTTCTTCAGATCAATAACGACGCAGATCTGAACCACGCCGCTCCGCTAGCGGCCATTTCAAGAACAATCGGCTTTCGCAATGCGCGCACTGGAGACGCTCTGGTGACGATGGCGCTCACGCACGCCCTCGCTCGCGCATCTCCAAACATGTAAGGATTTTCATAATGCCGACCATTTTGGTGACCAACCCGACGACCAATGCGGCGGACAACGTGGAGAAGATCAAGGCCGCCATCGAAGCAGCACATCAGCAATATATGGCGGACCCTTCCGCGGGTCGGGTGACGGTCCAGCTCGCCGCGGGAACCTGGGTTGTCACGGGCGACAAGAACAACGCTTCGAAAGGTGCCATCGAGCTTCTCTCCGGGGTCGAGCTGACCGGCTCAGGCGTGCGCGACACGGTCGTCAAGCTCGAAGATGGCTTCAACGCGAGACTCAACGGCATCGTTCGCACCGCACTGGAGACAGTCGACAACGTCACAGTCTCGAACCTCGTCATCGATGGCAACCGCGCCAACAATGTGGGTCACCAGGCGGGCTTCATCTGCGGTATCAAGGAAGATGATTCCGGTCGTACACAAACCAACATCACGATCGACGGCGTCGAGGTGATGAATTGTACGGCTTACGGGATCAACCCGCACGAGATCACGTACAACATGATCGTCAAGAACTCCATTGCTCACAACAATGGTCTCGACGGCTTCGTAGCGGATGCGGTCTTCGGCGGAGAATACGCAAACAACACTTCCTATGACAATGATCGTCATGGATTCAACATCCAGAACGAGACGAAGAATCTCATTCTGAGAGAAAATATCGCGTATGATAATGGCTATCGCTACATGTTCAACGGTGAGCTCGCCGGGGGTGCCGGCATCACAATTCAGCGCGGGAATATCCCCCCGGTCGGTTCGACGGTCATCCCATGGGTGTCCGACATCCAGATCATCGGCGGTTCGTACTACAACAACGGAAAGGAAGGCATACTCGTCAAGCTGTCGGAGAAGATCACGATCACCGACGCCGATATCTTTGGCAACCAGCGACAGGGTGTGAGGATCGAAGGCTCGAAGGATGTGACCGTCGACGGCAGCCGGATCTTCAACAACTCTCAAGAAGGCGACGGTCTTTATGACGAGGTCAATATTCGACTGCGCTTCGACGACGATTACTCCCAGCAGACTTACTATTCGCTCAACACGAAAATCATCAATAACCAGATCTACTCCGACGGCGCCATCAACGCCCGCTATGGTGTCCGGGAGGAGCCGACGAACGACGACAACGGGCCGACCAATACCTTCCTGCAGAACAACACGTTTTACGGCATGAATTCAGGATCCGTGTCCGTTCCGGGCTTTCTCAATCCTGTCGTCGGCACGGTCGGCAACGACTTTGTGCTAGGCACCGATGGCGGCGATGAGATGAGGGGTCTAGCCGGCAACGACGTCTACACGGTGAACCATTCGACCGACGTCGTGATCGAACAGGCGAGCGAAGGTGAGGACCACGTTGTTGCCTCCGTCAAGTTTACATTAGGAGCGAATGTCGAACATCTGACGCTGATCGGACTCGCACCGATCAACGGCACAGGCAACGAGCTTGCCAACAAGCTGACAGGCAATTCCGCCATCAATGACCTCAAAGGCCTTGGCGGAAACGATACCCTCGACGGAGGCGCTGGCGACGACATCCTTCAGGGTGGAGACGGCAACGACATCTATTTCGTTGACTCTGCCGGAGACACGATCATCGAGAAAGAGAACCTGGGCGCCGGCGGCACGGACACGGTCAACAGCACCGTCAGCTATACGCTCTCGAAGGATGTCGAAAACCTTGTTCTGTTGGGCTCAGCCCACATCAACGCCATCGGTAACGCCTCGGCCAATGTGCTGACCGGCAATTCAGGCAACAACATTCTCGATGGTCAGGCCGGCGCCGACCTCATGACGGGTGGATTGGGGAACGATACGTATTTCGTCAATCACTCGGGCGATACCGTCGTCGAGAACGACGGTGGCGGGACGGATACTGTCTATAGCTCCATTTTCTACGTGCTCGGTCCGAATGTCGAGCATCTTACCCTCCAGGGCGTCGCACCCATCAACGGAACAGGCAACGCTCTCGCTAACTTCATTATCGGCAACGATGGAGCCAACAAACTTTCGGGTGGGCTCGGAAACGACACCTTCCAAGGTGGGCTTGGCAACGATATTATCGACGGCGGAGGCGATACCGACACCGTGGTCTATGCGGGCACACGAGCCAGCTATGCCCTCAACGGCACTCTCACGGATCGCACCGTATCAAGCGCGGAGGGTGCCGACACCCTGAAAAACGTCGAAATTATCCAGTTCTCCGACGGTCGCCTCGTCGGCGAGGTGTGGCAGCCGGGTGTCGTCCTGCCCAATAATCCTGGCAATCCGAACACGCCCAGCAATCCCAGCAATCCTGCAATCCCAGTCGAGACCCGTGTCGGCTCGTCACGATCCGAAAACCTTCTCGGCAATGAAAACATCAACTTCATCAAGGGAATGGGCGGCAATGACGTGATCATGGGCCGTGGGGCGGACGACAGGCTCTATGGTGGCTCCGGAAACGACTCTATCAATGGCGGGGCGGGCCATGACCGGATCTACGGCGATGCCGGAAAGGACAGGATTTCCGGAAGCACCGGCGATGACACCATCTATGGTGGCGCCAGCAACGATACGCTTTACGGCAATTCAGGCTGGGACACGTTCGTCTTCAATACCAGGTTGGGAACGGCGAAGACCGATCGCGCATACAACTTCGACTCAGTCAAGGATTTCAACGTCACGTTCGACAGCTTCTGGCTCGACAACGCCGTCTTCAAGAAGCTCGGAAACGGGACATCATCCAACCCGAAGCAGCTGAACAAGGAGTTCTTCGTCACAGGCACCAAGGCGCGAGAGAAGGACGACTACCTCATCTACAACAAGAAGACCGGCGTTCTCAGTTACGACGCCGACGGGTCGGGCTCCAAGGAGGCCGTGGAATTCGCGCAACTCTCCAAGAATCTCAAGCTGGCCTACAAGGACTTCTTCGTCATCTGACCACTCGGATCGAAAGAAGGCCCCGGCGCAGGCACGGGGCCTTCTCATTTTGACCTGCTTGAGCAGAACAAATCGCTAAAATCGCCCTCCTCAGCGGACGGCGGCGAGACGTACCGGCTCGCGGCTGCGTATCTGCTCCACGCGCTGGCTCAGCACAGCCGAGAGCTGCGCGGCAGCCGTCGAGGCGCGTTCGCGCACGGCGGCATCCACGAGCGTGCCATCGATGAAATTGCTCTCGCTCGCATAGACGGCGGTCGGAATGGTAAGCGCTTCGAAGAAGCCGAAGAGCGGGCGCAGGTAATGCTCGACCACGAGGGCATGGCGCAATCCGCCGCCTGTGGCGGTCAGCAGCACGGGCACATCCTTCAGGGCATCCGGCTCGACGAGATCGAACAGGTGCTTGAACAGGCCCGTATAGGATCCCTTGAAGACGGGCGTTCCGACGATTAGGGCATCCGCGGTCTCGATATCTTTGAGAACACGCGCGGCATCCGGCGGCAATTGTGAGCGTGAGAAGGCGGCGCCCAGCCCGGATCCGATCTCCACCAGATCGTGGACAATGAAGTCGACCGGCCTTGTCCGCCCGATCTCGGCTCCGAGGGCTTCGACGAGAGACCGTGTCTTCGAGGGACGCCGAAAGCTGCCGGCGATGCCGACGATCCGAGGGTGCGCCATGGAGGAACCCTTTCTGATACGATGAGCAAGGCCCCGCTCTGAGCAACGGATCAATTTTCCGTCACCAACCCGCGCTGGCCATGGAACTAACGTCAGGTTCATCCGGCAAATCCGCTCTGTCAATTCGAATGTTCTTTTAAACGAACAGAAAAGAAGGATTTTCTCTTTTCGGACGCTTCGGGAGATTTCGATTGTCAGGCGCGGGAATGGATGCGGCGTTCCTCAGGGAGACTTAAACCCTTGGGACCAAAGGCAGTGGATTGAAGTTGAATGAAGAGAACGGCAGGTGACAATCTACATAATGGTCTGTAAGGACACTTCTGTTTCACATCAAAAAAGAAACAAATAATCTATTATACATTAGAAAGATGCAAAATGGTTGCGCACGGAGCCCTGGACCTGATCGGAGGAACTCCTCTCATGGAGGTGACGACTCTGGATACCGGTCCCTGCAAGCTCTTCCTCAAGCTTGAGAGTGCCAACCCCAGCGGATCGATCAAGGACCGTCCCGCGCGCGCCATGATCGAGGCGGCGGAAGCCAATGGCCGCCTGAAGCCGGGCGGCACCATCGTCGAGGCGACCGCCGGCAATACCGGGGTCGGGCTGGCGCTGGTGGGCGCGAGCAAAGGCTATCGCACTCTCCTCGTGGTGCCCGACAAGATGTCTCGGGAGAAAGTTCTCCATGCCAAGGCCCTGGGCGCCGAGGTCGTTATCACCCGCTCCGATGTCGGCAAGGGCCACCCAGATTATTACCAGGACCTCGCTCAGGCGATCACAAACAGGACGCCTGGCGCGGTCTACATCAATCAGTTCGAAAACCCCGCCAACCCAGCGGCTCACGAGGCGAGTACCGGCCCTGAGATCCTGGAAGGAATGGACGGCGACGTGGATGCCGTCGTGGTCGGCGTCGGCTCGGGCGGCACGCTCACGGGAGTCGGTCGATATCTCAAGAAGGCCTCGCCCAAGACGATCATGGTGCTGGCCGATCCGGTAGGATCGGTCCTCGCCCCACTGGTCGAAACCGGACAGATGACCGAGGCCGGATCATGGGCCGTTGAAGGTATCGGCGAGGATTTCGTGCCGCCGAATTGCGACCTCTCCTTGGTGAAGAAGGCCTATTCCATCGGCGATAAGGAGAGCTTCTCGGCCGCGCGCGAATTGCTCCGCAAGGAAGGCATTCTGGCAGGCTCGTCCTCGGGCACACTGCTGGCCGCCGCCCTGCGCTATTGCCGCGAGCAGACCGAGCCGAAGCGGGTCGTGACCCTCATCTGCGACACGGGCGCCAAATATCTGTCGAAGGTGTTCAACGATGCCTTCATCGCGCAGGAAGGCTGGCTCGACCGCAAGATGACCGGCACGGCGCGCGACGTGGTGATCAATCCCTTCGGCGAGGGCGCCACCATCTTCGTTTCACCGAACGAGACCCTGCGCTCCGCCTTTGCGCGGATGCGCTCCTCCGACATCTCGCAGCTGCCGGTGATCGAGGACGGTCACGTGGTCGGGCTGATCGACGAGAGCGATATCCTCGACGCGCTGGTTGCCAACGAGAGCGCACCGCAAAGCGTGTTCAACAAGCCGGTGCGTGACGTGATGGTGACGCGCCTCAAGACCATTGCCGCCGATGCTCCCGTCAAGGAGCTTCTGCCCCTCTTCGCCGCCGGCCTCGTGCCGGTGATCATGGATGGCGATTCCTTCGTCGGTCTCGCCACCCGCATCGACCTCATCAACTTCTACCGGATCCATCCATAATGACCGCCCGCAACCAGCTCGATTTCGCCACCCGCTGCATCCATGCGGGCCAGTCGCCGGATCCCACTACCGGCGCGGTGATGATGCCGATCTACGCCACCTCGACCTTCGCGCAGGAGAGCCCCGGCGTTCACAAGGGCTTCGAATATGCCCGCTCGCAGAACCCGACCCGCATGGCTTTCGAGCGCTGCATCGCGGATCTCGAGGGCGGCTCGGCGGCCTTCGCTTTCTCCTCAGGACTCGCGGCAAGCGCCACCGTGCTCGACATGCTGGAGCAAGGCTCGCACGTCGTCGCTTCCGACGATCTCTATGGCGGCACGCGCCGCCTCTTCGAGCGCGTGCGCAAGAAATCGGCCGGACTTGAGATTACCTATGTCGATCTCGGCGATCCCGATGCAGTGAAGGCGGCTCTGCGCCCCAATACCAAGCTCGTCTGGGTCGAGACGCCCACCAATCCGCTCCTGAAACTTGCCGATCTCGAAGCCATTGCGGCCGCAACGCGCGGACATGGCACGTGGCTCGTCGCTGACAACACCTTCGCGAGTCCTTATGTGCAGCGACCGCTCGAATTCGGCTTCGACATCGTGCTACATTCCACCACGAAATATTTGAACGGCCACTCCGACATGGTCGGCGGCGTGGTGATCGTGGGTCAGAACCAGGAGGTTCGCGAGAAGATCGCGTTCCTGCAGAACGCAGTCGGCTCCGTCTCCGGCCCCTTCGACAGCTTCCTGGCCCTGCGCGGTCTCAAGACGCTTTCGCTGCGGATGGAGCGGCACTGCACCTCGGCGCTCAAGATCGCCCAGTTCCTCGAATCCCATCCGGGCGTGGACGGCGTGATCTATCCGGGCCTCGCCTCGCATCCGCAACATGAACTCGCCAAGCGCCAGATGCGCGGTTACGGCGGCATTATCACCGCCCGCATCAAGGGCGGCCTCGATGGTGCAACGCGTTTCCTGGAGCGCTGCCAGCTCTTCACGCTCGCCGAGAGTCTGGGCGGAGTGGAAAGCCTGATCGAGCATCCGGGGATCATGACCCATGCCTCCGTGCCGCCGGACGTACGGGCCGAGCTCGGCATCGACGATGGCCTCGTGCGCCTGTCGGTCGGCATTGAGGATGCGGACGACCTCATTCAAGATCTGCGCTTGGCTTTGGCTTACGAGCCAGCTTGATTGACTGCATGTCATCACCGGCCTTGTGCCGGTGATCTCGCTTTGAGAGGTAACGCTGCTGTCATTCCGGGGCCGCGCAGCGGAGCCCGGAATCCATAAACACGACGTCTCAGGAAAGAGTGAGCAGCGTTGCGCCTCTGTCTGCAACGTTAGCGGCTATGGATTCCGGGCTCTCGCTACGCTCGCCCCGGAATGACAGTGGGAGCCGGGGATGACACGCTCCATTCACGCAACAGGCGAGAAGCGCCCCACAAGCTGATGCCTATCGCCGGGATACGTAATGCGCGCCTCTGTGACGAAGGCGCCCGCCTGCCAAGTGCGCCGCTCCAGCACGAGACAGGCCGTTCCCGATTGAATCTGCAGTCGCTTCGCCATCGCGCTGTCGGCGTTCACGGCGCGCACGATGTGCTCCGCATCCGTCCATGGTACGCGTCGCAACAGCCAGGTTCCCGGCGGATCCTCCTTGAACGTCTCCTCGTCGGCTTCGGGTACAGTGGCGAGGTTGATCAGGCGCTGCTCGAAAGCCTGCGGCACGTCGTCCATCACGTGAAGCGTGGAAAGACAGAGCATCTTCGTCCCTACCGGCAAACCGATCCGCTGCGCAGCGGCGACATCGATGGGCTCGATGGCGCGGTACAGGATCTTGAAGCGATATTCGATGCCGGCCCGCGCCGCCTCAAGGGCGAAATCCTGGATCTGCAGCACGGCCTGCTGATTACTCGGCTCTGCCACCACTGTCCCTGCGCGGCGGCGACGTGTGATGAGGCCGTTGGCGGCGAGGGTCGAAAGGACCTTGTTCACCGTCATGCGCGAGCAGTCATATTCGGCCATCAGCTCGTGCTCGAAGGGAATGCGATGGCCCGGCGGCCATTCGCCGGACATGATCTTGGCCTCGATATCGTCGCGGATGCGCTGGTGAAGATGTTTCATGCCGAACGACGTTTCTCTTAAACCAGGATGCGGGCCAAGGCGCGTTCATAGCGGGTGCAGATCGCCTCGCGATGAAGATGCCGGCCACTCCTTACCACAGGCTTGCCGGCTACGAACACTACATCGATGGCAGCCTTGCCGGTCACGAACACGTAAGAGTCGATCCAGCGGTCTCCTGAAACGGCGGAGAGATCCGGATGAGCGGCATCGAGCACCACGAGATCGGCCTGATACCCTGCCGCAATGGCGCCGATGCGCCGGCCGAGCGCTTGGGCTCCGCCCGACAGTGCCTTGTCATAGAGACTGCGCCCGGTCGATTGGCCTTCCTGCTCGGCCAAAACGTTGCGGGCGCGATGCTTGAGGCGCTGGCTGTACTCGAACTGCTTGAGTTCACCGGGTGCGGAGATCTCGATATTCGAGTCGGAGCCGACACCGAAACGGCCTCTAGATGAAAGATAATCGACGCCTTCGAAAATGCCGTCACCGAGATTGGCCTCGGTGATCGGACACAGGCCCGCCACCGCATTGCTCTTGGCGATGCCCTCGATCTCCTGCGCATCGAGATGGGTTGCGTGGATGAGGCACCAGCGTTGATCGACGGGCACATGATCGAGCAGCCATGCCACCGGGCGCCGCCCCGACCACGCTAGGCAATCGTCCACCTCCTTCACCTGCTCGGCGATGTGGATGTGGACCGGACCCTTGCCTTCCATCGCAAGGACTTCGCGAAGGCTCTCGGGCGTGACGGCGCGCAGGCTGTGCGGCGCGATGCCGACGACCGCATCATCGAGATCAGCCACTGCCTTGCGTGCGCCTTCGAGGAGGCGGGCGTAACTCTCCACATCGTTGATGAACCGCCGCTGTCCTTCCGTCGGTGCGGCCCCGCCGAACCCGCCCTGCGCATAGAAGACCGGCAGAAGCGTCAGGCCCATGCCGGTTTCCTGCGCGGCGGCTGCGATGCGGTGGGAGAGTTCCGCGATGTCGGCATGGGGGCGACCGTTCACATCGTGATGGAGGTAATGGAACTCGGCGAGCGCAGTGAAGCCACCCTCGAGCATTTCCATCATCGCGAAGGCCGCGATCGCCTCGACATCGTCCGGCGTGAGGGAACCGAGGAACCGGTACATTACCTGCCGCCAGGTCCAGAAGCTGTCCCCTTCCGGCCCGCGGGTTTCGGCAAGGCCTGCCATGCCGCGCTGGAAGGTGTGGCTGTGCAGGTTGGGCAATCCGGGAAGCGCAATGCCGGTGATTCGCTCGCGC
Organism: Microvirga sp. GN3; assembly: GCF_055792825.1. Taxonomy (NCBI): domain Bacteria; kingdom Pseudomonadati; phylum Pseudomonadota; class Alphaproteobacteria; order Hyphomicrobiales; family Methylobacteriaceae; genus Microvirga; species Microvirga sp. GN3. The sequence goes on along the minus strand of NZ_JBVVAK010000079.1, from coordinate 10,324 downwards.
CCCTCGGCGGAGGCATTCGGATGGACGACCGTGATCGTTCCGCTTTCGATGTCGACCCCGACATTCTTTGCCCAGCCCTCCGGGAGAAGGGCGTGATCGAGGATGAGCCTGCGCATTGCTGTCACCTTTGCTGCGGATCGGCCTGAGCATCGGAAGCCGCCAAAAAGCCATTCCAACGCCCAATCATCAAAAACCGATCGAATAAGTCTAGACATTACCGATAAATTGCGATTATGTATAGACATTATCGCAACCTCACCGGAGCAGAAACATGCGCTTCGACCGGGTCTGGCTCAATGCTCGCCTTGCTACGCTTACCGGCAACGGTCTGGGGATTGTCGAGCATGGAGCCGTTGCCGCCAAGGATGGCCGGATCGCCTTCGCTGGGCCCGAAAGGGACCTTCCGACCGGCTGGGACGCCGCCGAGCGGATCGATTGTGAAGGACGATGGATCACTCCCGGGCTCGTCGATTGTCACACGCATCTCGTCTATGGCGGCGACCGGGCGCATGAATTCGAGCTGCGCTTGAAAGGCGCGAGCTATGAGGAGATCGCCCGCGCCGGTGGCGGCATCGTCTCCACCGTGAAGGCGACCCGCGCGGCGAGCGAGGACGAGCTCGTGGCGAGCGCCCTGCCCCGCCTCGATCACCTTATCCGTGAGGGCTGCACCACCATCGAGATCAAGTCGGGCTACGGACTCGATCTGGAAACCGAGGCTCGCTCCTTACGCGCCGCGCGGCGCCTCGCTGGGGAACGTCCGATTTCCGTCACCACCACCTTCCTCGGCGCCCATGCCCTGCCGCCGGAGGCAAATGGCGACAAGGATGCCTTCATCGACAAGATCTGCCGCGAAATGTTGCCGGTGCTCGCCCGCGAAGGGCTGGCCGATACGGTCGATGCCTTCTGCGAAGGCATCGCGTTCTCTCCTGAACAGACAGCGCGCGTGTTCGACGCCGCGAAGGCGCACGGTCTGGCAATCAAACTCCACGCCGACCAGCTTTCCAACCTGCATGGAGCCAAGCTCGCGGCCGATTACGGCGCTCTCTCTGCCGATCATCTCGAATATACGGATGAGGATGGCGCTGCCGCCATGGCGAAGGCCGGCACGGTCGCCGTGCTGCTGCCCGGCGCCTTCTACATGCTGCGCGAGACGAAAGTGCCGCCGATCGCCGCCTTCCGCAAAGCCGGCACACGCTTGGCGCTGGCGACCGATTGCAATCCCGGCACCTCGCCGCTGACTTCGCTCCTGCTCACCATGAACATGGGCGCGACCCTGTTCCGCATGACTGTCGAGGAATGCATCGCCGGCGTCACGCGTGAGGCAGCGCGTGCGCTGGGTCAACTCGATGAAATCGGCACGCTGGAGACGGGCAAATCCTGCGATCTCGCCATCTGGAACATCGAACGCCCCGCGGAACTCGTCTACCGCATCGGATTCAACCCGCTTCATACCCGCGTCTGGAGAGGACAGTGACCAAAACAGTAACACTTCATCCCGGCTCCGTTGCTCTCGCCGATTGGCAGCGCGTCTATTTCGGCGCGGAGGTTTCGCTCGATCAGGATTGCCGCGCCGCCATCGAGGCCGGCGCCAGGACCATCGAGGCCATCGTCGCCAAGGGCGATCCGGTCTATGGCATCAATACCGGCTTCGGAAAGCTCGCGAGCGTGCGCATCGGCACCGCCGATCTCGCCACGCTCCAGCGCAACATCGTGCTCTCGCATGCGGCTGGCGTCGGCGAGCCTCTGCCGGCGGCTGTGGTGCGGCTCGTCATGGCGCTCAAGCTCGCGAGCCTCGCTCAAGGAGCCTCGGGCGTGCGCTGGTCCACCATCGAGCATCTGACCGCCTGCCTGAAAGCAAATCTCATTCCCGTCATTCCGGGTCAGGGCTCCGTCGGCGCCTCGGGCGATCTCGCACCGCTCTCGCATATGACGGCTGCCCTCATGGGCGTCGGTGAATTCTTCGTCGATGGAGCGCGCCTGCCGGCAGAAGCGGCTCTCGCACGCGCAGGTCTTTCGCCGCTCGTTCTCGGTCCGAAGGAAGGCTTAGCCCTTCTCAATGGCACGCAGGTCTCGACGGCACTCGCGCTGGCTGGCCTGTTCGAGGCCGAGCGCGTATTCCAGGCAGCTCTCGTCACGGGCGCGCTCGCAACCGATGCCGCCAAGGGCTCCGACGGACCGTTCGACGAGCGCATCCAGAAGCTGCGGCGTCACCGCGGGCAGATCGAGGTCGCAGCATCCCTGCGTGCCCTGATGCAGGGCAGCGCTATTCGCGCCTCGCATCTCACCAACGATGATCGCGTGCAGGATCCCTACTGCCTGCGCTGCCAGCCGCAGGTGATGGGTGCGGTCCTCGACCTGTTGCGTCAGGCAGGCGAGACGCTCGGCACCGAAGCGAACGGCGTCTCCGACAACCCGCTCGTCTTCTCGGAGACGGGCGAGGTCATCTCCGGCGGCAACTTCCATGCCGAACCGGTGGCCTTCGCCGCCGACATGATCGCCATGGCGCTATGCGAGATTGGCTCTCTCGCCGAGCGACGCATTGCCATGCTGGTCGACCCAGCCTTGTCGGGCCTTCCGGCTTTCCTTACGCCGAAGCCCGGGCTCAATTCCGGCTTCATGATCCCGCAGGTGACGGCCGCTGCCCTCGTCTCGGAGAACAAGCAGCGCGCCTATCCGGCGAGCGTCGACTCAATCCCGACCTCTGCCAATCAGGAAGACCATGTCTCCATGGCGACCCATGGTGCACGTCGGCTCCTGCCGATGGCGGCGAACACAGCCAATGTGATCGGCATCGAGCTTCTCGCCGCCGTCCAGGGCTGCGACTTCCACGCGCCGATGCAATCGAGCGAGCGCCTGGAGCGTGCCCGCACGCTGCTGCGCTCGAAGGTGCCCCATCTCGATGACGACCGGCATATGGCGCCCGACATGGAACAGGCCACGGCCCTCGTCGTTTCCGGCGCTCTATCTCATGCCGCTGGTGCCGACGTCCTGCCGCTCGTGACGGAAGAGACGGCGTGATGAATCATCCGGACTGGCTCACCATCACCCGCGGCGATGCGCCCCTCGTGGTCAGCCTGCCGCATACGGGCACCGAGATCCCGGCCGCGTATGAATGTGGTCTCGTCTCACCCTGGCTCGCGCGCAAGGACGCGGATTGGTGGATCGATCGGCTCTACGATTTCGCCCCCTCGCTCGGTGCCACATTGATCCGAACGACGATCTCCCGCACGGTGATCGACGTGAACCGCGATCCGTCCGGTGTTTCTCTCTATCCGGGACAGGCGACGACCGAGCTTTGTCCCACCACCACCTTCGACGGCGAGCCGCTCTACGAGCCAGGAGCGGAGCCGAGTACCGAGGAAATCGCCGAGCGTCGTACCCGTTTCTTCGATCCGTATCACGCAATACTCCGCGCCGAGATCGAGAGGCTGCGGGCACGGCATGACACTATCGTCATCTATGACTGCCACTCGATCCGCTCGGTCATTCCGCGCCTGTTCGGTGGCACCCTGCCCCATTTCAACATCGGCACCAATGGTGGCACCACCTGTGCGCCGTCTTTGAGCGATGCCATCGAGACGATCTGCTCCGGCAGCGACTTCAGCCATGTGGTCAACGGCCGCTTCAAGGGCGGCTACATCACGCGCAGCCTTGGGCGTCCTGAGGCCGGTATTCATGCCGTCCAGATGGAACTCGCCTGCCGCGGCTACATGAAGGAGCCGCTCGGCCCCGTCGCCGAGGACAAGTGGCCGACGCCTTACGACGAGGATTATGCAGCACCCATGCGTGCGGCGCTGACCCTCATTCTCCAGACCTGTCTCACTTTCACCCAATCCAAAGCCTGACCCGAGGATCCGTCCCATGACCCGCATCGACAACGCCCGCGTGATCCGCGCCCCCCACGGCACCGAATTGTCGGCCAAGAGCTGGCTGACTGAGGCGCCCCTGCGCATGCTGATGAACAACCTCGACCCCGACGTTGCGGAGAGGCCCGGCGAGCTTGTCGTCTATGGCGGCATCGGCCGCGCCGCGCGCGACTGGGACAGCTTCGACCGCATCGTGGCGGCTCTGAAGAACCTCAATGATAACGAGACGCTGCTCGTGCAATCCGGCAAGCCGGTCGGCGTGTTCCGCACACACCCGGACGCGCCACGCGTGCTGATCGCCAATTCCAACCTCGTGCCGCACTGGGCCACCTGGGACAAGTTCCACGAGCTCGATCGCAAGGGGCTCATGATGTACGGCCAGATGACGGCCGGCTCCTGGATCTATATCGGCACGCAGGGCATCGTGCAGGGCACTTACGAGACCTTCGTGGAAGTGGGCCGCCAGCATTACAACGGCGACCTCTCCGGCCGCTGGATCCTGACCGCGGGACTCGGCGGCATGGGTGGCGCGCAGCCGCTCGCCGCCACCATGGCGGGCGCTTCCTGCCTGGCGGTGGAGTGCCAGCCGAGCCGCATCGAGTTTCGCCTGCGCACGGGCTATGTCGACCGGCGCGCCGATACGCTCGACGAGGCGCTGGCCATCATCGAGCAATCCTGCCGCGACAAGAAGCCGGTCTCGGTCGGTCTCCTCGGCAATGCCGCCGAGATCTTCCCCGAAATCTACCGGCGCGGCATCCGTCCCGATGCGGTGACGGACCAGACCTCCGCGCACGATCCGATCAACGGCTACCTGCCGAAGGGCTGGACACTCGGGGAATGGGAAGCCAAGCGTGAGAGCAATCCCAAGGCCGTGGAACACGCCGCCAAGCAGTCGATGGCCGAGCACGTGCGCGCCATGCTCGACTTCCACAAGGCCGGCGTGCCGACCCTCGATTACGGCAACAACATCCGCCAGATGGCTAAGGAGGAAGGCGTCGACAACGCCTTCGACTTCCCGGGCTTCGTGCCGGCCTATATCCGTCCGCTTTTCTGCCGCGGCATCGGCCCCTTCCGCTGGGCCGCGCTCTCGGGCGATCCGGAGGATATCTACAAGACCGACGCCAAGGTGAAGGAGCTGCTGCCCGACAACAAGCATCTGCACAACTGGCTCGACATGGCCAAGGAGCGCATCAAGTTCCAGGGCCTGCCGGCGCGCATCTGCTGGGTCGGTCTCGGTGACCGTCATCGCCTCGGCCTCGCCTTCAACGAGATGGTCGCCAAGGGAGAGTTGAAGGCGCCCATCGTGATCGGCCGCGACCATCTCGATTCCGGCTCGGTCGCAAGCCCGAACCGCGAGACGGAAGCCATGAAGGACGGCTCGGATGCAGTCTCCGACTGGCCGCTCCTGAACGCCCTTCTCAACTGCGCCTCCGGCGCGACCTGGGTATCGCTGCACCATGGCGGCGGCGTCGGCATGGGCTTCTCGCAGCATTCGGGCATGGTGATCGTCTGTGACGGCACGCCGGAAGCGGCCAAGCGCGTCGAGCGCGTGCTCTGGAACGATCCGGCGACCGGCGTCATGCGTCATGCGGATGCGGGCTACGACATCGCCATCGACTGCGCCCGCGAGCACGGTCTCAACCTGCCGAGCCTGCGCTGATGGCGGCGCGGATTATCCGCAACGCGGATCTCGTCCGCATTCCGTGGAAGAATGGCGGCGGCACCACTGCGGAGGTCGCCGCCTTTCCGGAAGGCTCGACTTTCGAGACCTTCGGCTGGCGCATCAGCATGGCGGATGTCGCCTCCGACGGACCTTTCTCGGCCTTTCCCGGGATCGACCGCACGCTGATCGTCGTCGAAGGCGACGGAATCGAACTCGATGTGGAGGGGATTGTCTATCCACTGGACAGAACCTCTCCCAAGCTCTCCTTCGCCGGTGACGACATCACCACAGGCCGGCTGCTCTCCGGCCCGATCCGCGATCTCAACGTGATGACCCGGCGCGGCAAGTTCCGGCAGCGGACGCGGTTCGTCGAGTCGGGTGTCGCGTTGCTGTCGGAGGACACGAGCGTCGCGTTTCTCGTCCCGTTCGACGCCCCCTTCGACGTGACGCTCGATTCGACGATCCATTCGCTCCAAGTGCTCGATACGTTGATGCTGGAGGCGGCGCAGGAGTTGATCCTGCTCTCCGGGACCGGACGGGCAATCCTCGTCGAGATTGCTCCCGGCCCATCGTAGGAGCGCAAATTTTGGTGCGCGATGCCCAAAACTGCGGCAGGTCAAAATGTCTATACATTTGACATTGCCGTTCGGGCATGGTGCCATTCGCCCGCTCGATTTGAAGAACGCCCGACACGCGAAACATGAGAAACCTTCCAGAGGGTGCGGTCGGCGGAACGAGACAGGAATTTGGATTGAACGGAGGCTGCGATGAAGGCGTTGTTGGGTAGTTTGGCCGTGTTGGCGCTGGCGGTCGGATCCGCCTCGGCGCAGGAGACGAAGGTGGCTGTCGGCATCTCGGGCTGGACGGGCTTCGCGCCCCTGACGCTCGCGAAGGAAGCCGGCATCTTCAAGAAGAACGGCCTCGACGTGACGATCAAGAAAGTGCCGCAGGCGAGCCGCCACCTCGCCATCCAATCCGGCGACATTCAATGCGCCGCCACCACGGTCGAGACCTGGATCGTGTGGAATGCGAATGGCGTACCCACCAAGCAGATCTTCCAGCTCGACAAGAGCTACGGCGCCGACGGCATGGTGGTGAAGAACGACATCGCCTCGATCAAGGACATCAAGGGTAAGCAGGTGGCGGCCTCAGCGCCCGGCACGTCGCCTTATTTCGCGCTCGCCTGGATGCTGAAGAAGAACGGCCTCTCCGTGAAGGACGTAACCGTCGTCAACATGGAGCCGGGCCCTGCCGCCCAGGCTTTTATCGCGGGGCAGAACGATGCGGCCATGACCTATGAGCCTTATCTTTCCTCCGTGCGCGCCGCGCCGCAATCCGGCAAGATCATCGCCACCACTCTCGATTATCCGATGGTGATGGACACCTTCGGCTGCACGCCGAAATTCCTCGCCGACAATCCGAAGGCTGCCAAAGCCTTCGCCGACAGCTATTTCGAAGCCCTCGACATGATCGCCAAGGATCAGGCGAAGGCCTATGAGATCATGGGCGCGGACGTGAAGCAGACGGGCGAGGCCTTCGGCAAGTCGGCTCAGTTCCTGCGCTGGCAGGATCGCGAAGCCAACAAGAAGTTCTTCGCCGGCGAATTCAAGACCTTCTCGAACGAGGCGGCCGACCTGCTGCTTGAGACCGGCATCATCAAGCAGAAGCCGGATATGGAAGCGCTGGCCGACACCAGCTTCATCCAGTAACGCCTTTCTCATGGTGATGGCCCGTTTCCCTGCGGGCCATCGCCTTTCATTTTCTCAGGAGCACTATCCGGCACGCCGTGTCCGGATGACAGAACAGATCCTTCATGCCTCGTCCTCTCGAACCAGTCAGCCAGGGCACGCGCGTCACGCTCGGCATTTCGTTCTTCATCCTCTTCTTCGCAGCATGGGCCTTCGCGACGCTGGGCGGCTTCGTTTCGCGCACCTTCCTGGCCGATCCGATCACCATGATGCAGGACGGCTGGCTGCTGCTCACCCGCTTCGGTTTTTTAGGCGATATCGGCATCACGGTCTGGCGCGTCGTCGGCGGCTTCATCCTGGCCGCTATCATCGCCGTGCCGCTCGGCATCATGATGGGCGCCTATAAGTCCTTCGAGGCCTTCCTTGAGCCCTTCGTGTCCTTCGCGCGTTACCTACCGGCTTCTGCCTTCGTGCCGCTGCTCATTCTCTGGGCTGGCATCGGCGAGATGCAGAAGCTCCTCGTCATTTTCATCGGCTCGGTCTTTCAGATCATTCTCATGGTCGCAGTTGCGGTGGGCAACACGCGCCGCGACCTCGTCGAGGCCGCCTATACGCTGGGCTCGAAGGATCGGGGTGTGGTCAAGCGCGTGCTCATCCCCGCCAACGCGCCGGAGATCGCCGAGATCCTGCGCCTAGTGCTTGGTTGGGCCTGGACCTATGTGATCGTGGCGGAACTCATCGGCTCCTCGTCCGGCATCGGCCACATGATCATCGACAGCCAGGCGCTGCTTGCGACAGGCCAGATGATCTTCGGCATCATCGTCATCGGCATCATCGGGTTGATTTCCGACTTCTTGTTCAAGGCCGCCAACCGCAAACTCTTTCCCTGGAGGCTCGCATGACGAAGACGATCCTCCAGATCGACGATGTCTCGCGCGTGTTTCCGGGAGTGCGCGGCGGCGCGCCCGTTCGCGCGCTCGAGCCCACGAACCTGCAGGTGGCGCAGAACGACTTCATCACGATCCTTGGCCCCTCCGGCTGCGGAAAATCCACGCTCCTGCGCATCGTCGCCGGCCTCGACCGCCCGAGCAATGGGCGCGTGCTGCTCAACGGCCGCGAGATCAAAGGCCCCGGTGCCGACCGTGGCATGGTGTTCCAGTCCTACACCCTCTTTCCCTGGCTCACGATTGCGGAAAACATCGCCTACGGCCTGCGTGAGAAAGGCGTTCCGAAGGCACAGCGCCAGGACATTGTCGCCTCCTATACCGAGAAAGTGGGCTTGCGCGGCTTCGAGAACCATTATCCCAAGCAGCTCTCCGGCGGCATGCAGCAGCGCACGGCGATTGCCCGCGCGCTCGCCAACGATCCGGAAATTCTGCTCCTCGACGAGCCCTTCGGCGCCCTTGACAACCAGACCCGCGGGCTGATGCAGGAATTGCTGCTCGGCATCTGGGAGCGCGAGCAGAAAACCGTACTCTTCGTGACCCACGACATCGAGGAAGCGATCTTCCTCGCCTCGCGTGTCATCGTCATGTCGGCCCGCCCCGGCCGCATCAAGGCCGACATCCCCGTCGACCTGCCGCATCCCCGTCACTACACCATGAAGACGACACCTGAATTCTCGGCCCTGAAGGCGCAGCTGACGGAAGAGATCCGCGTCGAGGCGATGCAGGTAGAAGGCGTGCATTAATTCGCTACACGCATGACATAAGGCGTTTGCGGTACTCTTCCGGGTGAATTGACGCTTCCGCCCTCTTCGGGCGACGCTTCGTGTCTCCGATACGGGGAAGGCACGATGTTCAAGCGCCTGTTAGCCGGGTCCATCCTGATCGCCAGCGGCACGCCGGCCATGGCGGATATTCTCATCGATCAAGCCATGATCACGGCTGGGGAGTTGCGTGTCGTCGGTCGATTGAGCAAACCGCGGCAGGTATCGATCTTCCTCGACGAACGGTTCGAGACGAAAGCGGATGCCAACGGTCGCTTCACCTTCCGGATCGCCTATCATCCCGCCACGTGCATCGTGAACCTTCAGGCAGAGACCGAGCAGCGGCAGGCGGTCATCGGCTTCTGCGGTCAGCGCGGCCCGGACGGATCGGGCACGGCACAGCAATCCGCCGCCGCTGCATCTGTCCAGCCTGGGCCCGTGGGACCGCCCGGTCCTCAAGGAGAACCCGGCCGCGACGGAGCGCCAGGTCCGCAGGGTGCTGCGGGACCGGAGGGGCCTCAAGGTCCGCAAGGAGCCGCCGGCCCTCCAGGACCGCGCGGCGAGCCCGGACCGGCCGGTCCGGTAGGAGCGCAAGGGCCCGCTGGGCCTCCCGGGAATATGGAAGCACGTGCCGTCCCTGAAGGGCAGCCAGGTCCCGCGGGGCCCGCAGGAGCTATCGGGCCCGAAGGCCCGGCGGGTCCTCCCGGTCCGCAGGGGCCCCAGGGTCTTGCAGGCCATCAGGGACCGCAGGGGCCCCAGGGTGTTCCGGGGCCGCGAGGCGAACCCGGACCCGCCGGCCCACCCGGCTCGATCGGGCAGCCTGGTCCTGTGGGCGCGGAAGGGCCGATTGGGTCCGTGGGACCTGCCGGACCTCCAGGACCGCAGGGGATCGCCGGAGCCATCGGCCCCATCGGACCTCCGGGCCCCATTGGGCCCATCGGCCCAGCCGGCCTCACGGGTCCTGCCGGGCCTCCTGGTCCCTTGGGTCCGGAGGGAAAGATGGGTCCGGAAGGCAAGACGGGGCTGGCGGGAACGATCCTGCGCGTCTTCGTCCAGGAATGTGCTTCCCAGGGCCGATGCATGGCACGCTGCGACCAGGACGAATACCCGATCAACGGCACATGCAACCGCGGCGACCGTCTCGATATGGATGAAGTCGGCGTGTATTGCTTCTCTACGAATGAGAGTCCGAAGGGTATGATCGCTCGGGCGATCTGCGCGAAGAAGTGAACTGCTCGGGACGGAGAGAGCGACCGGCTGAGAATCCCGTCACGCGCTAGAGCAACGGCAGTTCTGACGGAGTCGTTGGGGCTTTGCGGCGTAGCGGCTTCGTGATTCACTTGTCTCAGCCCTCTTTCGGGGAGGAGATGAGCGATGACCAAGTCCTACTCGCTGGATC
>NZ_JBVVAK010000078.1:0-37370 GCF_055792825.1 Microvirga sp. GN3 | reverse complement strand
CACGGTGATGGGACCAGACCGGCGGTGGCAAGGCCGGCAAGAGCTAAGGACCAGAACCGCTTGCCGAGGTGCATCATGTCCTCGCGACCGGATCGAACAGCTCATTTATGCGCCGACCGCTGAGCCTGGGAAACTCACGAGTTCGCGGGGACTGGCGAGATCAGGGGTGGAGACAGTTAAGACCTGTTGATGGGGACAAGGCCTCAGGCCAAGCCGAGGCTTGCGATGAGGTGTCAAAATGTGAAGTAGTTGGAACTTAATTTGACAGACGGTGTCGATTGGCTGAGGCCTGAGCCGAGGCCGGGCGCGGAGTGGTCGGGGTGCGCAGCGCCCGGCCTCGGCGTTCACAAGGACCACCGCCATGACCAACGAGCAGAAGATCATCCGCACCAAGGTCGACCTGCTGGAATTGGCCAAGCAGCTCGGCCATGTCAGCCAGGCCTGCCACAGGATGGGCTATTCCCGCGACAGCTTCTACCGCTTCAAGGAGCTCTATGAGACCGGCGGCGAGATGGCCCTGCAGGAGCTGACCCGCCGCAAGCCGCTGCGGGCCAACCGCACTCCACCGGAGGTGGAGGCCGTCATCGTTGAGCTGTCCCTAGAGCAACCCGCCTTCGGCCAGATCCGCATCGCCAACGAGGTGCGCAAGCGCGGTCACTCGATCTCCCCGGCCGGGGTTCGCGGGGTGGGGCAGCGGCATGATCTCGAGACGATGACGAAACGCCTCAAAGCCCTGGAAGCCAAGGTGGCGCAGGAGGGCCTGATCCTGACCGAGAGCCAGTTGGCGGCGCTGGAGAAAGCCAAGACCGAGAAGGAGGCGCATGGCGAGTTCGAAAGCGAGTGCCCCGGTTACTGCGGCGGTCAGGACACCTTCTCCGTCGGCACCATGAAAGGGGTTGGGCGGATCTACCAGCAGACCTTCCTCGACACCTACACCAAGGTGGCGTTCGCCAAGCTGGATGACCGCAAGACGCCGATCACGGCCGCCGACCTGCTCAACGACCGTGTTCTGCCGTTCTTTGATGCTCACGAGGTGAAGCTGTGTCGGGTGCTCACCGCCCGCGGCACCGAGTACTGCGGCAACCCCGAGCACCATGAGTACGAGCTTTATCTCGCCGTGGAGGATGTGGATCACACCCGCACCAAGACCAAGAGCCCGCAGACGAATGGCATCGTTGAGCGCTTCCACAAGACGGTGCTGGATGAGTTCTATCGTGTAGCCTTCCGCAAGAAGATCGATGGCTCGATGGCGGAGCTGCAGGTTGATCTCGATGCCTGGGTGGCGAGTTATAATGAGGAGCGGCCGCATCAGGGCCGGTGGTTCTTTGGCAAGATACCGATGCAGACCTTCCTCGACGCGGTGCCGCTGGCAAAGGAGAAAATGATTGCAGCCTGATCCTGTCGGACAGGCTCAACCCGATCACTCTCCGACGCCGACTGTCCGATCAAATACCGACTACTACACATGCAGCCATCGCGGCGGGTGTCACCCATACCGTCAAGTCGCCGCGCCGACGCAGTGCCGCATCATAGTCCCGCCAATTCTTCACGCGAGAGCGGGCCTTTGAAATCTTGTGGCGGCGCTTTTCATTGACCTTGTAGGGCATACGGCACTCGGCGTCAGAGGACCGCCTCTATACCTCACCACTAGAGCAGCGTCGGTTCTGACTGAATCGTAGGCTTTTCGGCGTTGCGGCTTCGTGATTCACTTGTCTCGAACCTCTTCCTGGGAGGAGATGAGCGATGACCAAGTCCTACTCGCTGGATTTGCGGCGCCGGGTGGCGCGCTTTGTCGAGGCGGGCCATTCCTGCCATGAGGCCGCCCGCCACTTCGAGGTCTCGGTCGCCTGCGTGGTCCGGCTGATGGCGGCCTACCGGGCCACCGGCCGCCTGGCCGCCAAACCGGAGGGCGGCTGGCGCTCCTCCAAGCTCGACCCGTATCGCGAGTTCCGGCTCCAGCGCGTGGCTGAGAAGGGCGACATCACCATGCCGCAACTCGCGGCAGAATTGGCGGCCCGCGGCACCAAGATCCTGCCCGCCTCGATCGCGCGCTGGTTCATCCGCCAGGGCTACAGCATCAAAAAAACGCTGCGGGCCAGCGAACAAGGACGCGCCGACGTGCGCCAGGCGCGCGAGCATTGGCGCAGCAAGCGCCAGCCGCGCATGCGCCAAGAGCCGCACCGGCTGGTGTTTCGCTTCGCGGCCCTTCGGGTCTCGATGAGACCGGCACATCCACCAAGATGACCCGGTTGCGTGGCCGCTGTCTGAAAGGGCAGCGCCTGTATGCCAAGGCGCCCTTCGGCCATTGGAAAACCCAGACCTTTGTCGCCGGGCTGCGTTACAATGAGCTTTGTGCCCCCTGGGTGATCGACGGGCCGATGACCCGGCGCATCTTTGAGATCTCTGTGGAGACCCAACTCGCCCCGACCTTGTCGCAAGGCGATGTGGTCATTCTCGACAACCTGCCGGCGCATAAGAGTGCGAAGGCAGCCCGTTGTCTCAAGCAGAAGGGCGCCTGGTTCCTGTTCCGGCCACCCTACAGCCCGGATTTGAATCCGATTGAACAGGTCTTCTCCCAGATTAAATCGCACTTGCGCAAAGCGGAGGCCCGAACGCTTGATGCGCTCTGGCGCGCCATCGGTGACATTTGCGATCTGGTCGAACCCGAGGCATGCCGCAACTACTTCACCGCTGCCGGATACGGATTCGTCTGAATGCATGTTGCTCTAGTCCGGTCTGACACCCCTGACCGATTTACGCGCCACCGTCCCTTTGTCGTGCTTCATCTCCTCCAATGGTAGTCATGGCTAATTGCCCGCGATCACACCCTTGCGGAATAAAAAGCAGCCATAGGGCCGAGGGTCCCCAACCTGTACGACAGCGAAGGCCGCTTTGGCTGCCTCATAGAACGGGAAGCGGTCTATTCCTGAGAGCGGCGTAGACTTACCTTCCGCAGCATCAATCTCAGCCTGTACCTCCCGCTGCACCTCCGGGATAGCGTTCAGGTCTTCTACAACTCTCATGCGCCTGACTGGGTCCGACACATACGAATCGAGCGGTAAGACGCTCAGGATTGCGCGAGCAGCACGTGCCATCGAAAGGCCAGGCAGCACAAGGAGCTTGCCGGAGATGGTCGCATTCGCAATCGTCTGAGCTGGATGATTGGCGTCCACCAAAGCCAAGTCATCGCCATGGCCCATTGAGGCCAGCACCCAGAGAAGCTCGGGCGATAGTACCGGATCCAGTGATCTGAGCATTTCCGGGTCCTCTTGTGTGATAGATTGAACTTTCCCGATGCTTCCAAGACTTGGCGCCAGGGCGCAGCATCCCTAGAGCCGTCCGGTGCGGAAAACCGGATCCACTTTTTCCGCACGATGTGCTAGCCACCGACCCACCGTTCCTTTGAGGCATGAAGGTGCGCCTGCATCGCGGCTTGCGCCAGCAGAGGATCGGACATCTCAAGAGCCGCATAAATCGCTTCATGTTCCAATAGCGCTGCGGCCCATGTTTCCTGATTGTCGTATCGGACGCTAAGTTGGGCGGAGATCGGACCGTTATGCCGTTCATCGAAAAGGTCGCGAACGATCCGTGCGAGCACCGAATTGCCGCTCAAGGCAGCGATCGTGAGGTGAAATTTGCGATCGAGTTCCAGGGGATAGCGACCTTTCGCAATCTCGGCCCGCATGGCCTCGATCGTCTCGTTGACAGAGGCAAGAGCAACAGGCGTCATGCGCGCGCAAGCCAACGCTACGACCGCGCCCTCTACCGCCGCGCGCGCCTGCATGAGTTCCGACGGGCTTTCCCCCTTTGACCGCATAATGTTGGCTTCCCGCTCTGCGGGCTTGCAAACGTAGACGCCCGACCCTGACCTGATTTCGACGATCCCGTCGATCTCCAGCGCGATGAGTGCCTCGCGCAACGAAGGGCGCGACACACCAAGTTGCTGGGTCAACTCACGCTCCGCCGGAAGCCGGGTGCCCGGCGGAAAGTGCCCATTCTGGATCAGTGTGCGGATCTGGTCCGCAATCTGCTGATAAAGGCGCCGAGGCTCGATTTGCTTGATTTGACCCGACATGTCAGTTGATCGTAGCGGTAAGGCCACCTGCATAGAGGAAATTGGCCTTACCATACCTGCTATGGTGCCGAGTGACAACTCAGTATCTTGTTATGGCAAGGAAAATTCAATGATCACACTTTCGGATCCGGTGATGCTCCGACGTCCTTGTCAGGCCAATTGGCGAATTTTTGGCAAACTGGCTTGACCAATTCTACCGCATTCACATAGTTTGCCTTCAACAGACCTGATGACGCCGATCTGGACCTCAGCAGTCCCGCAAAGAACGGGACAGGTCCCGGCCATAATGCGAGTCGGATTAGGGAGGTAAGATGCGAGGCTTGATCGCCCGTTCTCGCAATGGAACAAGCCCAGCAACCGCGGCTGACGGCGACTGGCGCGCATCGGCAGCAATGGCGGGTGCAGGCCGGGCCCATCAATCCATTCAACAGGGCAAAACCATCCTCCGGCTGGAAGATGTAACGAAGGAATTCCCAGGTGTCCGGGCCCTAAGCCATGTCCGCTTCGACCTGCGCTCCGGCGAGGTCCATGCGGTATGCGGCGAGAACGGCGCCGGCAAATCAACCCTGATGAAGATCATCAGCGGCCTCTATCAGCCAGATGGCGGCACCATCGTCTATAAGGAACAGCCTCGTCGCTTCGCGTCCTCGCTCGAGGCGGAAGCAGCCGGCATCGCAATCATCCACCAGGAACTGAACCTGGTCCCTCACCTGTCGGTCGCGGAAAACATCTATCTCGCCCGCGAACCGAAGCGCGGTCTGTTTATCGACCGGGCGAAGCTGCGCTCGGACGCTCGCCGTTGCCTCGACCGCCTGGGCGTCGATATCGATCCTGACGCTCCGGTCAGAAACCTTTCGGTTGCGCGATGCCAAATGGTCGAGATCGCCAAGGCCCTGTCGCTCGATGCCGAAGTCCTCATTATGGACGAACCCACCTCGTCCCTGACGGAGTCGGAAACGCACCTGCTCTTCAAGGTCATCCGCGACTTGAAGCAATCCGGTGTGGGGATCGTCTACATTTCCCACCGTCTGGAGGAAATGAAGGAGATCGTCGACCGAGTGACGATTCTGCGCGACGGACGCTATGTCTCGACCGACGATTTCGGGGCGGTCACGGTCGACGAGATCGTCGCTCGCATGGTCGGGCGCTCCCTTGAAGAGAAGTTTCCCGAAAGGACATCGAAGCCGACCGAGGAGGTTCTGTTCTCCGTCGAGGGACTGGCACGCAAGGGCGTGTTCCACGACGTCAGCTTCACACTGCGCCGCGGCGAGATCCTGGGATTTGCCGGGCTCATGGGCGCAGGGCGGACCGAGGTTGCCCGCGCCATCTTTGGAGCTGATCCGCATGATGGCGGAACGATTTCTTTTGGCGGAAGGAAGCTGTCGATCCGCTCGCCCAGGGATGCGATTGCGGACGGTATCGCCTACCTCTCGGAAGACCGTAAGAGCCAAGGCCTCGCGATCAAGATGTCCGTGGCGCAGAACATGACGCTCGCCAACACCGACGAAGTCTCCAATGGCTTCGGCTTCATCGATTTCAAGAAGGAAGCACGCGTTGCTCAGCAATATGTCAATCTGCTGAACATCCGCACGCCCTCCATCCATCAAGTCGCGCGCCTCCTTTCCGGCGGCAACCAGCAGAAGATCATCATCGGCAAATGGCTGTTCCGAGACTCGCGCGTCCTATTCTTCGACGAGCCGACCCGCGGCATCGACGTCGGCGCCAAGTATGCAATCTACAAAGTCATGGACGAGCTCGCCGCGAAAGGAATCGGCGTAGTTCTGATCAGCTCCGAACTTCCCGAAATCCTTGGAATGACGGACCGAGTTGCGGTCTTCCATGAGGGTCATCTAACCAAGATCCTCAACACCCGCGACACCAACCAGGAAGAAATCATGCATTATGCCTCCGGCTATGGCCGGAACGAGCAGTGAGGGCACAATGGCAAGCCTGATGAACGATACGCAGAAGGACCTGATCCCGGTCGGCGAGCAACGTAAGGACCGGTTCCAGATGAGCGACCGGCAGAAGGACCTGATCCAGAAATTCGCCGCGCTCGGCAGCCTGATCGCACTGATGCTGATCTTCTCCTTGACGAGCAGCGCGTTCTTTAGCGTCAACAATGCGATGACCATTGCATTGCAGGTCACGTCAATCGGCATTCTCGGGATCGGGGCCACATGCGTGATCATCACGGGTGGCATTGACCTCTCCGTCGGATCAGTCCTAGCCCTTGCCGGCGTGATCGCTGCGCTCGCTGTGAAGGAAGTCGGCATGCCCGTCCCGCTGGCAATGCTCACAGGCATCCTGGTCGGCTCCTTGTGCGGTGCCATCAATGGCCTTTGCGTCACGCACTTGAAGCTTCCGCCCTTCATTGCAACCCTAGGAATGATGATGGTTGCTCGCGGTGTCGCACTCCAGACCACCGGCGCCCGTGCAGTATCCGGACTGGGTGAATCCTTCGGCGAACTTGGGAACGGAGCTTTTCTCCGGATCGTGAATTTCGACGCAAACGGCTTTCCTGACGTGGTGTTCCCAGGAATCCCCTACCCCGTTATTCTGATGGTCGTGATCGCGATCGCCGTATCGCTAATGCTGAACCGCACGGTTCTCGGACGTCACATTTATTCAATCGGCTCCAATGCTGAGGCGGCAAGACTCTCCGGCGTCAATGTCAACCGCGTCACCCTCTTCACCTATGTACTGTCCGGAACCCTTGCAGGTCTGACCGGCTGCGTGCTGATGTCCCGCCTTGTCACGGCCCAGCCGAACGAGGGCGTGATGTATGAGCTCGACGCCATCGCCAGCGCCGTCATCGGCGGCACCTCCCTCATGGGCGGGGTGGGCACGATTTCAGGTACAGTGATCGGCTCGTTCGTGATCGGCATCCTCCGTAACGGCCTCAACATGAACGGCGTATCTGCCTTTACCCAGCAGATCATTATCGGCCTCGTCATTCTGGGAACCGTTTGGATCGATCAGTTGCGTAACCGCCGCTGACGGTACTCCCGCAGCGTCATCATCGAAAACAGAAGGAAGGTCAGCTTCCCACTATTTATCGAAAGTCCACTATCTACAAAATCTTATGGAGTGAAGCATGCGCAAGATCATCCCGGGCATCCTGGCCTCAGCCGTTATGTTGTGGGCAGCGTCTGCCAGCGCGGCGGACAAGGAAATCGCCGTCATCGTCAAAACGGTCAACTCGACCTTCTGGCAGAACGTCCAGAAAGGCGTCGATGCAGCCCACAAGGAACTCGGAAGCGGCTATAGCCTGACCTTCCAGGGACCGGCTTCAGAGTCCGCCATTGCAGACCAAGTCAACATGGTCGAGAATGCCGTCAACCGGAAGGTCGCGGGCATCGTGCTGGCCCCATCCGACCCGGACGCGCTTGTGCCTGCCATCAAGAAGGCGTGGGAAGCCAGAATCCCCGTTGTTCTGATCGACTCGCAAATCGCCGAAAGCGGTAAGCAGTATTATCAGGCCTTCCTTGCAACCGATAATCAGAAAGCCGGAGAGCTGTCGGCAAAGGCGTTGGTCGACCGGATCGGCACCACCGGCAAGGTCGCCATCATGTCCTACGTGGCAGGAGCAGGCTCGGAGATTGGCCGCGTTGGGGGCTTCACTAAGTACATCAAGGAGCACTCCAAGCTAGAGATCGTCGGACCGTTCTATTCGCAGTCCCAGATGGCGACTGCCCTCAACCAGACGACCGACGTGCTGGCATCCAACCCGGATCTGAAGGGCATCTTCGGCGCTAACGAACCAACGGCCATCGGCATGGCCCGCGCGCTTGTCCAATCCGGCAAGGCCGGTCGCGTTGTAACCATCGGCTTCGACGGCAACCAGGATCTCCAGAACTTCGTGCGCGATGGCACTCTTGCGGCCATCGCTGTCCAAGGCTCCTTCCAGATGGGGCAGCTCGGCGTTCAAACCATCGCTAAGGTCATCAAGGGCGACAAGGTCGAGAAGTTCCTCGACACGGGCGTGGTGATGGTCACGAAAGACAATCTCGAGCAGCCGGAAGCCAAGAACGTCCTGTACTAACCCCTTTCCTCTCCTGCATGCGCCGCTTCGACCGGGACGCGGCGCATGCTCTCCGGCCCAGGTACAATCCATGAAAGTTTCCGACCGCCGCCCTCTTCCCCGCAAAGACCTATCCCTGACCGTCATGGGCCTGGGCTGCGCCCAGATGGGGGGTCTTTATCGTTCCACCGGCTATGCCGAGGCCAATGCCGCTGCCGACGCCGCATGGACCAAAGGGATCCGCTATTTCGACACCGCTCCGTATTACGGCTACACGCGGTCCGAGCGGCGCGTCGGAGTTATGCTGAGTGATCGGGACCGCGATGAGTTCGTCATCAGCACGAAGGTCGGCCGCCTAATGGTGCCCGATGACACCATCGGGGCCGACGAGAACGGCTGGGTCAAGCCCCTGCCGTTCCGCCCGACCTACAACTACACTTACGACGCCATTCTTAGGTCCTTTGAGGACAGCCAGCAGCGTCTGGGGCTCGTCCATATCGACATCCTCTACGTCCATGACATCGGTCGCTATACCCATGGCGACCGGCACGAACATTACTGGGAGCAGCTCACCAAAGGCGGCGGCTTCCGGGCGCTGGATGAACTCTGCAAGGGCGGGCGCGTCACGGCTGTCGGCCTTGGCGTCAACGAGGCAGAGGTCGTGCATGACGCCATGCAGGAATTCAACCTCGACGTGACCATGCTCGCGGGCCGTTATACGCTTCTCGAGCAGGCGAGCCTTCCCCTCCTCGACAAATGCGCGCGCGCGGGCAATGCCATTGTGATTGCGGGTCCATTCAACTCCGGCATCCTCGTTGGCAACAACAAGTTCAACTACGATGACGCACCTGCAAATGTCGTTAACCGGGTACAATCTCTCAGGGCCGTTTGCGACGAGTTCGGCGTAGCTCTGCCCGCCGCGGCCCTCCATTTTACCACGGCCCACCCGGCCGTCGTCTCATGCGTGTCCGGAGCCCGCACGGCCCAGCAGCTCGAAACCAACGTCACCTGGTTTGAAAGCACGATTCCGGCAGAGTTCTGGACAACCCTCAAGGACCGCGGGTTAGTGGCGGACGAAGCCCCTCTCCCACTCGCACTCGCGTGATGTCCATGCGGGTCGACTCTCACCAGCATTTCTGGCGACTGCGCGACCGCGTCGGCCAGTGGCCGCCGCCGGATCTTGCTGCCATCCTTCGGGACTTCCTGCCGCCGGACCTTGAACCGATGCTCACGGCATGCGGGATCGACGGCACCGTTCTCGTGCAGTCACAGCCCAGCATGGACGATACCGAGTTCATGCTGGACCTGGCGGACCAGCACGCTTTCATCCTCGGTGTTGTGGGATGGGTCGAGCTCAAGGATCCTCATGCACCGGAGCATATTGCCCAGCTCGCTTCGCACCCGAAGCTCAAGAGCCTGAGGCCGATGCTCCAGGAGATCGCCGAGGTGGAATGGATTGCCGATCCGAGACTGTCCCCGGCCATCGCTGCGATGAAGGACCACGGTCTCCAGTTCGATGCGCTGGTCATGCCGCAGCACCTCAAGGCCCTCACCGTTTTCGCAAGGCGCCATCTTGATCTTCACATTGTCATCGATCATGGAGCAAAGCCGCAGATAGCGACCGGACATTTCCGCGAATGGCGCGTGACCAGGGCGGATCTCGCAGCTCAGGCGAATGTCTATTGCAAGCTGTCCGGTCTCCTCACTGAGGCTGGACAACGGCGGGAGGCCGCTGCGCTTCGCCCCTATGTCGAAACGCTCCTGGAGCTTTTCGGTGCCGAGCGCATTCTCCGGGGAAGCGACTGGCCGGTCCTCCGCCTTGCCGGTGAGTACTAGGACTGGCTCACGATGTGCCTCGAATTCATCCCGGTCGAACACCATGCCGCAGTTTTTGGCGGCAATGCCTCCACCTTTTATGGGCTGGACCAGGACCAGTACCGCAGTTCCAACCGAGCAGGATCATGCTGACCGTTATTTGCGATACACCCGGCACTCTTAGCGCTATCGATCGGCCGAAGCCGGTACGGGGAGAGCGTGATGTCCTCGTGCGCATCAGGCGGGTCGGCGTATGCGGCACGGATCTGCATATCTTCACGGGCAACCAGCCCTATCTGTCCTATCCGCGCATCATGGGCCATGAACTCTCCGGAACGGTAGAGGAAGCACCAGCGAACAGCGGCGTGTCGGCTGGCGACACGGTCTGCATCATTCCATACATCACCTGCGGCCATTGCCACGCCTGCCAAAGAGACAAGAGCAATTGCTGCCGCAATATCCAGGTTCTCGGCGTCCATTGCGACGGTGGCATGACGGAATACCTGAGCCTGCCGCAGCAATTCGTGCTCAAGGCGGATGGAATAAGCCTCGACGGTGCGGCGATGGTGGAATTCCTGGCAATCGGTGCCCACGCCGTGCGCCGCAGTGACGCCGAGGCTGGTCAATGTGTTCTTGTGGTAGGCGCCGGGCCCATCGGCATGGCTGTCGCGATCTTTGCCAAGCTCCGAGGAGCCGAGGTGACCATGCTCGACAGCCGGAGCGACCGCCTGGACTTCTGTGAGACCCATCTCGGGGTTGCGGCCACCGTGCGGACCGGCCTGGACGACGAGGAACGTCTCTCGGCCATCACGGGCGGCGACTTTTTCGACATCGTGTTCGACGCGACAGGTAACGCGAGGGCGATGGAGCGCGGCTTCCGGTTCGTGGCCCATGGTGGAAACTATGTTCTTGTCTCGATTGTAAGCAGCGACATCACCTTCTCCGATCCGGAGTTCCACAAACGGGAGACGACGTTGTTGGGCAGCCGCAACGCCACCCGCGAGGATTTCGAGACAGTGCTGACGGCCATGCGGAGCGGCTTGATCCCGATCCGAGCCCTGAACACTCATCGGATGACGCTCGGCGATGTTCCGGACCAATTCCGCAACCTGCTCGATCCCACGGCAGGAGTCGTCAAAGCGCTGGTGGAGGTCTGATGCCGGATCTTCCCCCCATCTTGCAGTTCGGCACCAGCCGCTTTCTGCAAGCCCACGCAGACCTTTTCATCTCCGAGGCCCTTGCGCGAAACGAAGCGCTTGGCGGTGTTGCCGTGGTTCAAACAACCCCCAGCCCAGAAAGCGCAGCTCGTGTGGCCGCACTCTCAGGAGGATCTGGTTATCCCGTCCGGATCCGCGGCCTAAGAAATGGAAAGCAGGTCGATGAGGAAAGACACAGCCAGTCGATCCGTCTGGCCCTTCAGGCGGATCGTGACTGGGAGGAGGTCCGCCGGATCGCAGTCGAGGACGCTCAGGCGATCTTGTCGAATACCGGCGACCGCGGCTTCCAGCTTGACCCGCAGGACGGCCCCGATCTCGCCTATCATTACGATAAGACACCGCGCAGTTATCCCGCAAAGCTGGCGATGCTACTTCTTGAACGCTGGCAGTCGCGCTCAGGGGCTCCGCTGTCGATTTTTCCCTGTGAGCTGATTTCCCGCAATGGCGATCAATTGCGCGACATCGTGTGCGGGCTGGCAAGAGATTGGTATCTTCCGGCGGGCTTCACCTCGTATGTGCGGGATCACTGCCGGTGGGCGAATAGCCTGGTCGACCGGATCGTCTCCGAGCCCATCCACCCGATCGGCGCCATTGCCGAGCCTTACGCCCTATGGGCGATTGAAGATCAGCCGGATCTTGTTCTTCCCTGCCGTCACGAGGCCATCGTGGTCACGGATGATTTGGCCAGATATGAGCGGCTGAAGCTTTATGTGCTGAACCTCGGTCACAGCTTCCTGGCGGAACGCTGGCTCGCGGAAGGCCGGCCTGCCGAGGAAATCGTGCTCGATGCGATGAACGATCCTGCCCTGCGGCAGGAATTAGAAGCCGTCTGGGCTGAGGAAGTGTTGCCGGTGTTCGCCGCGGAAGGCCTCGGGGCAGAGGCCACTGCCTATGTGGCAGAGGTACGGGAACGTTTTCTCAATCCATTCCTCCACCATCGGCTCTCCGATATCGCCCAGAACCATCGTGAGAAGAAGCGCCGCCGAATGACACCGGCGGTGGCAATGGCCGAGCAATTCGGACTGACGATTTCCCAGTCCCGCCTACGGGCCGCTTTGGAGAGCAAGCATGGACTCTAATGCCTTCACTGCCCTCCTGTTGAATGCGAACGATACCGTCGCGACCCACCAAATCCCTCAAGGCTCCACCGTCCATGCCGGTGATCACCTCATTACGACTCACGCGGCTATTCCGAGTGGCCATAAGGTCGCCATACGAGCAGTCGGGCCGGATGACCCGGTCCTGAAATACGGACAGGTGATGGGTTACGCGACGGCGGCGATCACGTCCGGGGACCATGTCCATACCCACAATGTTGGCATGGCAACGCCAACGCTGGCCCATAGCTTTGGGCAGAACCACCAACCGGTTGAGCCCCTTGCCGATGAGTTGACGTTCGACGGCATCGTCCGATCAGACGGTCGTGTGGCAACCCGCAACTACATCGGCATCGTGTCGAGCGTGCATTGCTCCGCCACCGTATGCCGCCTCATTGCAGAGGAATTCAGGGGCGACTCCCTGCGTGACTATCCCAATGTCGATGGAGTTGTGGCCATCACCCATAGCAGTGGCTGTGGCATGAGCGGCAGCGGCGAAGGCTTGGAACTGCTTCGTCGCACCCTCAACGGCTATGCCAATCACCCGAACTTCGCCGGTGTTGTCGTGATCGGTCTGGGTTGCGAGGTCAACCAGGTCGCTCCTCTTGTCGCAGCGCTCTCCGCTCGCGCTCCTGGCCTAACCGCGATCCTCACCATCCAGGAAGAAGGCGGAACCCGGGAAACGGTTGAAAAAGGTATCGCCGCAGTCAGGGCGATGCGTCCGCAGGTCAACGCCATCACGCGCTCGCCCGTTTCCGCCCGACACCTCACCGTAGGGCTCCAGTGTGGTGGTTCCGACGGTTATTCCGGCATCAGCGCCAATCCGGTCCTTGGGGTCACGGTCGATCTTCTGGTGCACCACGGCGGTACCGCAATCCTCTCTGAGACACCCGAAATCTATGGCGCCGAGCACCTGCTGACCGCCCGCGCTGCAACACCTGCCATCGCCGAGAAACTGCTCGCCAGAGTGAGGTGGTGGGAGGACTACATGGCGCTGCACAGGGGGGACATGAACAACAACCCCTCTCCTGGGAATAAGTCAGGCGGCATTACAACCATCCTGGAAAAATCATTGGGCGCTATCGCCAAGGCAGGCAATACTGGCCTCATCGACGTCTACGAATATGCCCAGCCCGTGACGGCATCGGGCCTCGTCTTCATGGATACGCCGGGCTACGACCCCGTGTCGGCCACGGGACAGGTCGCGGGCGGAGCGAACCTCATCTGCTTCACGACAGGGCGCGGCTCCACCTATGGCTGCAAGCGTGCCCCCTCACTCAAGATCGCGACGAACACGGCGCTCTATCAGCGCATGAGCCTCGACATGGACTTCAATGCCGGAACCATCGTCGATGGGAGCCAGACGATCCAGGAAGCGGGGAAAGCTCTCTTCAGGCTGATGCTGGAGACAGCATCAGGTACGGCGACTTGCAGCGAGAAACACGGGCTCGGCGATAACGAGTTCGTTCCCTGGCAGCTCGGCGCGGTGATGTGAGGAATGATGCGAGCCCCTTCGCGTTTTTGGATGCTGAACCCGGGATTGAAAAGAAAGAAGAGAATTCATGAGCATGCTTGCAGGAAAGACCATTCTGCTGACGGCGGCCGCGCAGGGGATCGGCAGAGCCTCAGCGTTCGCATTCGCCCGTGCCGGAGCCAGGGTTCACGCGACAGACATCAACCAGGCGCTGCTGGACGAGCTGAAGGGGCAACAAAGCATTGTCACTCACCGGCTCGACGTCCTCGACGATAATGCCATTAAGGCGACCATTTCCGAAATTGGCCCCATCGACGTTCTGTTCAACTGCGCCGGCTATGTCCATGCCGGAACAATCCTGGAGATGAAAGTTTCCGACCTCGACTTCGCATTCGATCTCAATGTGAAGTCGATGGTGCGCACGATCCGCGCCGTGCTCCCGGGTATGCTCGAGCGGAAGGATGGAGCCATTATCAATATGGCCTCTGTCGCTAGCAGCATCAAAGGCGTGCCGAACCGCTGTGCCTATGGAGTGACGAAGGCTGCCGTTCTTGGCCTCACTAAGGCAATCGCCGCTGACTACATCGCTCATGGCATCCGCTGCAACGCAATCTGCCCCGGCACGGTCGAAAGCCCGTCGCTCGTCGAAAGGCTGAAGGCGCAAGGCGACTACGAGGCAGCGCGCGCCGCATTCATCGCCCGTCAGCCCGTCGGACGCATCGGAACGCCTGAAGAGATCGCGGATCTCGCGGTCTACCTGGCTGGGGCAACCTACACCTCAGGTCAAGCCTATTCGATTGACGGCGGCTGGACGATCTGATCTCAGACTTAAGGAGAAGAGAAATGAAGCTGTTGCGCTTTGGGAAGCCGGGCTCGGAACGTCCAGGCCTATTGGACGATAACGGCAACATCCGCGACCTGTCCGGCCGGGTGAATGACATCGCTGGAAACGTGCTGGATCCCAATCTCCTTTCGGAATTGAGCGCGCTCGATGTGCAGTCTCTCCCCATCGTGCAGGGGAGTCCGCGCATCGGACCCTGTGTGGCCGGCACGGGTAAGTTCATCTGCGTCGGTCTTAACTACTCCGACCATGCCGCGGAGACGGGCGCGACAGTTCCGCCAGAACCGATCATCTTCATGAAGGCCACGTCGGCCATCGCCGGTCCGAACGACACACTGCTCATTCCCCGTGGCTCGCAGAAGACGGATTGGGAGGTCGAACTCGGCGTCGTGATCGGACGGACCGCCAAGTATGTGAGCGAGGCAGAGGCTTTGGACTATGTCGCCGGCTACTGCACCGTGCATGATGTGTCCGAGCGTGCCTTTCAGACCGAGCGCCACGGTCAATGGACCAAGGGCAAGTCTTGCGACACCTTTGGGCCCATCGGTCCCTGGCTTGTAACCAAGGATGAGGTGGCGAACCCTCAGAATCTCCCCATGTGGCTGAACGTCAATGGCGAGACGATGCAGAGTGGCTCAACGAAGACCATGGTCTATGGTGTGGCATATCTGGTTTCCTACCTCAGCCAATTCATGTCCCTCCACCCCGGCGACATCATCAGCACCGGCACGCCTCCCGGCGTCGGCATGGGCATGAGGCCGCCGCGCTATCTGAAGCCAGGCGATGTCGTCGAGCTCGGGATCGAGGGGCTCGGATCGCAGAAGCAGCAAGTCAGAGCGGACGGCTGAGGCCACCTCCCCATCATTAAGGGCAACGTGCCATGACCCGCATCACAGACCTTCAAACATTTGATTTGCGTTTTCCCACCTCTCAGCACCGCGACGGGTCGGACGCCATGAATCTGGACCCGGACTACTCCGCCGCCTATGCGCTGCTCAAGACCGACAGCCCCGACCTGTCGGGTCATGGTCTTACCTTTACGATCGGGCGCGGCAATGATATCTGCTGCGCCGCGATCGAGGCGATGCGTCACCTCGTGGTGGGCCTCGACCTAGACTGGGTGAAGGAAAACCCCGGGCGGTTCTGGCGCTATCTCACCGGGGACAGCCAGCTGCGCTGGATTGGCCCTGACAAGGGCGCGATTCACCTCGCCACGGGAGCCGTGGTGAATGCCGTGTGGGACCTCTGGGCCAAGGAGGCTGGCAAGCCTGTCTGGGAACTCGTCTCCGACATGAGCCCAGAGGAGATCGTCCGCATTATCGACTTCCGCTATCTCACCGACGCGGTCACTCCGGAGGAAGCACTGGAGATCTTCCGCCGGGCAGCCGACGGCAAGGCCGAGCGGAAAGCCATCCTGCGCCGGGAAGGCTACGCCTGCTACACCACGTCGGCGGGTTGGCTCGGCTACAGCGACGAGAAGCTGGCGCGTCTCGCCTCTGAGGCGGTCGAGGCGGGATTCCGCCATATTAAAATGAAGGTGGGCCGTGATCTCGAGGACGACATCCGCCGCCTACACATCTGCCGGGAAGTGATCGGCCCTGATATCAAGATGATGATCGATGCCAATCAGGTATGGGAGGTCGACCAGGCCATCGACTGGATCAAGCAGCTGCAGTTCGCCCAGCCCTACTTCATCGAGGAGCCGACGAGCCCCGATGACGTAGAGGGTCACCGCAAAATCCGCGAGTCCGTTGCGCCCGTCAAAGTTGCGACGGGCGAGATGTGCCAGAACCGCATTCTGTTTAAGCAATTCATCACCCGCGGAGCTATCGATATCGTCCAGATCGATGCCTGCCGGATGGGTGGCCTCAACGAGGTGCTGGCCGTGCTGCTTATGGCGGCCAAATTCAACCTTCCCGTATGGCCGCATGCAGGCGGTGTCGGCTTGTGCGAGTACGTGCAGCACCTGTCGATGATCGATTATCTATGTGTCTCGGGCACCAAGGAAGAGCGGGTGATCGAATACGTCGATCACCTGCACGAGCATTTCGTCGATCCCTGCGTGATCCGGAACGCGGCTTACATGCCGCCCCAGCGGCCTGGGTTCTCCATCGAGATGAAGGAGGCCTCGGTCCGACAGCATATCTTCCGCGGTTCTGTCGCAGCTTAGGCAACCGCGAGAAACAGCAGCGGCGCTCCTCTCGGCCTGTCCCTCAGGACGAAAGGGCGTCGCGTTTATCATTTGGGCTAAGAATCTGGTGCCCAATAGTCCGACAATAGGAGGCTGTGTTGCACGGATCGGTTGGTGGACGCACTGAGCCCACCCCAAGCCTTTGCTTAAGCGACGCGGACGGACTTCGGGCGTCCAAGCTCAAGCATGCGGTTTAGGGCCTGAATGGCGATGGCGACCTCCGTCGTGCGACGCCGGTCCGTCCGCGAACGCACTGCATCTCCGATCACTCGTTTAAGCCGGCCGAGAGCTGACTCCACGAGGGCACGACGCGTGTACCCGGATGCCTTCTGCCAACCCATGCGTCCATGTTCGGCGATGCTTTGGAGATGCCGGTCGCGCTGGGTTGGAGCGGTCTCCCCATTCTCGCTCAGCACTGCCGTTGATCGGAGTGGAACGATGACTTCAGCATCAGGATGGTGCTTGCCGACGGTGCCGTAGACACCCGCTTGATCGTAGGCTCCATTACCGGTGAAGGAGGCAAGTGGGCCTGTGATCTGGTCGAGCAAAGGCCCAACTTGTGAGCCATCATCGACCTCATTGGCGGTCAGCTCTGAGGCGAGGATCTGCCCGGTCTCAGCATCGACGCCGATGTGCAGCTTTCGCCAGGCGCGCCGCCTTCGGGTGCCATGCTTCTCGACCAGCCATTCCCCGGGTCCGCATAGCCGCAGGCCCGTGCTGTCGACCAGCAGGTGAACAGGTCCTCCGGAGCTCGGGCATGGCTTTGGCATCTCCAGAGTTTCGGCCCGGCGGCTCAGGGTTGAGTGATCCGGCACCGCCAGATCCAGACCAAGGAGTTGGAGGATCGAGCCAATCAGGCCTTCGGTCTGACGGAGCGCCAGCCGAAACACCGCCCGCAGCGTCAGGGCTGTTCGGATCGCCAGAGCGGAATAGTGCGGCTGACCGCCTCGTGTCGTACGCGGCTCGGCCCGCCAGGCGGCAATCGCCTCGTCAGAGAACCAGACGATGAGACTTCCCCGTTGGCGCAGGGCGGCATCGTATTCGGACCAGTTCGTCACCCGGTGCCGCTGTCTCGGAATGCGGTGTCGGCGAGCGGCATTGGTCTTGAACGGCACGGTAGAAATCCGAGATCAGGAGGGCACAGCCTTCCTATGACACCCAGATCAAGGCACCAGCCCGCCCATTTGTGCAACAAGTTGATACGCTTAGACAGTCCGACGGTCCATGGTAGATTAGGTTTGATCAACCTCGTCAAAGCACTATGTTTTGTCTCCGCCAGGTCTTCGATCAACATCCTGAAGAGAAAAGCTGCATGCCGATCACTGATGCCTTCGCCTCTCATCTGTTCATTGGCCAAACTGTTCTGATCACGGGCGGCACAAGCGGAATCGGCCTTGCCTGCGCGAAGGCTTTCCGAGACCTGGGCGCCAACGTGACGGCGACGGGAGCGAGTGAAACTGAGCGGATGCGCGCGGCGGACGACGAGACCAACGCAGGAATCTCGTTTGTGGTTCTCGACGTACGTGATGGTCCGTCGATCGACCATTTGCTCACGCATTTCAACCGCCTGGATGTCTTGGTCAACGCCGCGGGCGTGATCCGCCGAGACATGGAGCACGACCCGGAGGTCTTCGCAGACGTCATCTCAGTCAACCTGACCGGCGCCATGCGGGTCTGCTCCGCCGCGAAAGCAAGGCTGTGCGAAACCAGGGGTTCGGTGGTCAATATCGCGTCCATGCTCACCTTCTTCGGCGGTCCCCGGGTTCCGGCCTATAGTGCCTCGAAGGGCGGCGTCGGCCAACTGACCAAGAGCCTCGCCGCCGCATGGGCGTCCGACGGCATCCGCGTCAATGCCGTTGCACCGGGCTGGATCGCGACGCCTCTAACGCAGGCTCTGCAGGATGACCCGGAGCGCAGCGCCCCGATCCTGTCCCGCACTCCCATGGGCCGCTGGGGTACACCGGAGGAAGTGGCCGGGGGCGCCGTCTTCCTGGCATCGCCCGCGGCTCGGTTTGTGACGGGCGCCATCCTGGCCATCGATGGCGGCTATCTGACTGTTTGACCACAACTCGCCTCAGAGGAGCAGATCGCATGTCCAGCCCAGAGCCCACCTCCCCCGGCACCCCCATGAACGACAAGTGGGTGCCCTACCGGCATCCGCAGCCGAAAGACTCCCCGCCCGAGCTCGTGATCCCGAATGCCATTCCAACGGACGAACGGATCTGGGTTCCTGTGGAGGAGAACGTATGGTTCCGACCGCTGCTGCTTGCGGCCTCGCGCGGGTACTGGATGAACCTGCTGCGGGTGCGGAAGTCAGGCGTGCTCTCGCGCCATCGCCATCCCCAACCGGTGCATGCCTTTGTGCTTAAGGGAGAATGGCGGTACCTGGAGCATGATTGGATCGCCACCGAGGGCTCCTATGCCTACGAGGCCCCCGGCGAGACGCATACGCTGGTCGTCGATCCGCACGTCGAGGAGATGATCACCCTGTTCCAGGTGAACGGAGCCATGATCTACGTCGATCCGGACGGCAATGCGACCGGCTTCGACGACGTCTTCACGCGAATCGAGAAGTGCCGGGCGCATTATGCGAAGAACGGACTCGGAGCCGACTACATCGACCAGTTCATCCGTTGACGGCAATCTGTGCAGGTTCCGATCGCCTGATCGTCAGCCCTGCCATGGCATTGCAGTCTTTCTGGAGCGCAGCGCCATGAGCAGCACCGGCGCTAGCCAGATCAGCAGCGTTGCGACCCCGAGCGCGCCTGAGATCGGCCGCTCGAAGAAGGCAAGATAGCTGCCGTCCGATTTGATCATGGAGGTCACGAAATTCTCCTCAAGCATCGGCCCGAGCACAATGCCAAGGATGCAAGGAGCGACAGGAATATCGTTCTCCTCCATCAGAAAGCCGAGCACGCCAAACAC
The DNA here is from genome assembly GCF_055792825.1 of Microvirga sp. GN3. NCBI lineage: Bacteria > Pseudomonadati > Pseudomonadota > Alphaproteobacteria > Hyphomicrobiales > Methylobacteriaceae > Microvirga > Microvirga sp. GN3. The sequence continues at coordinate 17,711 of NZ_JBVVAK010000078.1, read as the reverse complement.
CAGCATCACGGCCACGCCGAAGGCGGAGTTGTTGATGGCAAAGGCCCCCACAATGCAGAACATGAGAATGCACGGCATCAGGATCTCGCGTGGAATGCGCAGAATGGTCCTGGCACCCTTGATGGCGACCCACCCCAAGGGCAGCATCACTAGATTGGCCAGGATGAAGATAATAAACACCGCATAGATGTACTGTGGATTGTTCAGAAAGATCGTCGGGCCTGGGTTCATGTTCTTTAGGTAGAGCACCCCGATCACGATGGCCGTGATACTGTCGCCAGGGATACCGAAGACGAGCGCCGGAACCCAGGCGCCTGCAAGTGCGGCATTATTCGAGGATGTACTCTCGATGATTCCTTCTACGTGCCCCTTTCCGAACTTCTCGGGAGTGCGGGACATTTTCTTGCTGACCGCGTAACTGACCCAGGCTGCGATATCGGCCCCCGCCCCCGGCAGCGCGCCGATAATCGTGCCCAGCACATTGCCGCGCAGCTGCTGCGGCCAGTACTGCACCATCATCCGCCCCCAGCCTCGGAAGAGATTGCCGATCACGGCCTGCGGCGCGGTCTGGATGCTATGGGAGATGGCAAACCGAAAGACCTCGGATACGGCGAACAGGCCAATCATCGCCGCAATGAAGTTCACGCCTCCGGTGAGTTCGGCGTTTCCGAAGGTGAAGCGGGGCACGCCGGCTGGATTGTTCAGCCCGATGGTCGAAACAAACAGGCCGATGAACAGGCTCATGAGCCCCTTCACTGGCGATCCCGTTCCGATGAACACCGCACAGGTCAAACCGAGCAGTGCCATCCAAAAATACTCGAAGGAGCTGAACTGCAAGGCGACCTCGGCGAGAGCCGGGGCGGACAGGATCAGCACGAATGTGCCAAATAATCCTCCGATGGCCGAGAAGAGCAGGTTAGCGCCAAGGGCGATCTCCCCCTCACCGTTGCGAGTCATCATGTAGGCTTCGTCTGTGTAGGCCGCCGACGCGGGCGTTCCCGGGATGCGCAGCAGCGTGCCGGGGATGTCGCCGGCGAAGATGGCCATGGCAGAGCAGGTCACCATGGCTCCCACCGCCGGAACAGGATCCATGAAGAAGGTCACTGGCACCAGGAGCGCGATCGCCATCGTGGCAGTCAGGCCGGGAATTGCGCCGACCACGAGCCCGAACAGGGCTGCGAGAAAGATGGTCACCAGCACCGCCGGCTGGAACACGAGGCCGAAAGCTGTCTGGATTGCGCTCATGACATCATCAGAGTCAGGGCCCAAGCAGCCCGAGTGGGAGGGGGACGCGCAACAATCCGACGAAGGTCTGGTGTATCAGGATCGTTGCTGCGACCGCTACGGCTGCAGCGATCCACCAGCGGATGCCCATCATCAGCAGAAACACCAGCAGGATGAGGATTGAGATCGGCACGAAACCGAGTGTCGGCGTGGCGAGGATGTAGGCCAGGATCAAGGCGAAGACCATGGCGAGCCTCACCCAGGCATGGTGGGTGCGAGCCCAGGCGTTCCAAACCACAGCGCCCTGCCAATGTCGGCGACCTGAGGCAATCAGCAGGACGCCGCAGCCCGCGAGGCCAATGGCAATGAGCATTGGAAAGACGGCCGCGCCGTATTCCTGTCCCGGGATGGCCGGGAGTGTCCTCGCATAGGCGAACACAGCGATCGCGAAGGCGAGGAGCACGGCTCCAGTGATGGCATCGTTGACGCGCATCGAGGTCAGCCGGGTTACTTCGCCAATCCGACCTTTTTCATGACTGCCCCAAGATCCTCGTCGCTCTTCTTCCAGAATGCCAGGAACTCCTCGCCCGCCGCAAACTTCACGCCGAAGCCCCGCTGGCTCATGAAATCATTGTACTCCTTGCCCTTGTAGATCTTGTCCAGGGCATCAGCGAGCCGCTTCGTAATGTTCGCAGGCAGACCCTTCGGTCCGACGATGCCGCGCCACGCGCCGATCGCCCATTGGCTGCCGGTCTGCTCCGCAAGCGTGGGAACGTTCGGAAACGCCGGGTTGCGTTCGGGGTTCATGATAGCAATGCTCTTCACACGCCCAGCGTCGATGAGAGAACGCGCCTCCGGGAGCGAGCAGGGCGCAATCTCGACGCCGCCTGCGACGAGGTCCTGAAGTCCGGGCGCGGCACCCTGGCTCGGCACCCAGCGGACGGTACTAGGATCGATGTTGAGGCTGTCGAGCATGCCGGCGATTGCCAGGTGCCAGATGCCGCCCTGCCCCGTCCCCGACGCCTTGAACTTGCCGGGGTTCTTCTTGATATCCTCCACGAGGTCGTTCACGGTTTTATAAGGCGCGTCGGCGCGCACCTGAACGCCGGCCGGATCAAGGTTCATTAAGGCAATGGGTGTATAGTCCTTGTAGTCGCGCTGGGTGAGACCCTGCCAATGCAGCATGCCAATCTCGACCGTTGCAAGCCCGAGCGTGTACCCATCCGGCGCTGCCGCGGCAATCGCCTCATGCCCCACGACGCCGCTGCCCCCGGTTCTGTTGACGACGTTGACTGGCTGGCCAAGCTCCTTCTCAAGCAGGGAGCCGATGATGCGGGCGGTTGCATCTGTGCCGCCGCCAGCGGCCCAGGGAACGATGATGGTGATCGGTCGCTCAGGATAGGCGGCCCATGCATACTCGATAGCCGAGACCAGCGAAACGGCAGCAACGGCCAGTGTCTTCAGGAAACCACGACGCAGCATTCTTTCCTCCCGATGCGCCGGCTCCTCGTTTTCCTGGAGCCGGTCTTTGGCTTAGGTTGAGTCACGAAAACATTATTGGCAAGCCTTACTTATTTTCCACTTCACGATTACCTGATGTCCTGTGGCATCTCCCTGCGATAATCCTACCGAACAAGGAACGCGCTCCCGTATAGCCCGAAACCAAAGACGATATTGCCGGCAATGTTGATCACCCTGATCTGTTTGGCGTTGGGCCGTTTCGAGGCAGCAATGCCCGCTCCCATGCCGGGCTGGAGCAGAAACCATCCGGCTCCCACGGTGATGATGCCCACGGCGAGTGCGGGAGCCAATGTCGGCGCCGACGCCCAATCCGGGCGCGTGAACACCAGGAGGGCGCAGGCATAGACAATGCCGATGACATAGTGCCCAATCCAGCCGACCGCACGCTCGAAAGGATAGGCGCGCGCGAGCGCGATGTCGTCGTGAAAGACACTGGCATCGGTCAGGTGGCAGAACCAGCGTCCCACCAGCCCCCAGTTCGGCGCGGGCACCTTAAAGAACCGCTGCAGGAGCAGAGCCCAGAGATCGAGCAGCGCCGTTGCGCCAACTCCGATGAGGACTGTGCGGCTGAGAAAATCAAACATCTGTTCAGGTCCCCTCCTGATATCCGCTCGAACACAGAGTGCCTCTAGGGCATGTATTGGCCCCCATTCACCTCCATCACCTGCCCCGTGACGTAGCCGCTAAGCCGATTAGAGGCGAGGTAGAGAAAGGCGCCGACGCAATCCTCCGGCGTACCAAGGCGATCCATGGGTATGGTGGCCTGCAAGGCGGCAAGCTGCTCCGGGGTCGAATAGCGTTCGTGGAACGGAGTCATGATGACGCCAGGTGAAACCGCGTTGACCCGGATGCCGTCCTTCAACCCCGCGTTGCCACTGAGATAAATCCCTTGGCCGCGGCATAGATAACAGAGCCCGGCCCCCCTGTGGCGGGCTGCGATCGACGACACATTGATGATGGAGCCTCCGCCGTGCGCCCGCATGTGCGAAACGCTCTCGCGAATGAAGCGCACGACATGCTCGACATTCAGTGCAAGAACGGCATCTACGTACTCGTCCGAGTAATCCTTGATCAGCGTCCGCCTGACGAGGCCGCCGGCATTGTTGACGAGAACGTCGAGCCGGCCGAAATGCTCAACAGTCTCGGCCACGACCCACGCCGCTGCCTCGGGCTCGGTCACGTCCGCTTGAATCAGTAACGCCTCCCCACCAGCCGCCCTTACCTCTTCGGCAACCTGCCGCGCCGGATCTTCGCTGGCATTGTAATGGATCGCCACGCGCGCCTTATTGTGACCGAACGCGACTGCGGCCGCTGCTCCGATACCGGTGCTCGCGCCGGTGATGAGGATGACCTTTCCAGCAAGGTCGGGAATGGTGGGATAGATTTCAGGAGCGGTCACTACGGGAACTCCGGTAACGAGTTAAGAAAGAAGAGGCCGGCAGGCTTCTGCAGGGGGAGCTCACTTCAGAAACTCCGGCGAGACAAGACTGGGCACGAAGAGAGCGACCTGCGGCCAGACGATGAGGAGAGCCAAGACAAGGAACATTGGGACGAGCATGATCATAGTGTCCTTCAGCGCCTGCCGCATCCGGATCCCGGCGACCGAGCATGCGATCATCAGGCAGAGGCCATAGGGTGGCGTGACGAGTCCAAAGGCCAGCGACACGATGCCGATCATGGCAAAGTGAACTGGGTCGAGGCCGGCGGAGCGCGCCAGCGGCTCCAGGATCGTTCCCACAATAATGATGGCGGGAATGGCATCGAGAAAGCACCCGACTACGAGAAACACGAATGCAATGAAGAAACCGGTTCCGATCGGCCCGAGCTCCCAGGCCGAAACACCAGACAGGATGGCCTTGGGGATCTGGTAATAGGCAAGCAACCAGCCAAAGGCGCTCGCCGTGCCGACACAGAAAAGCGTTATTCCGGCGAACTTGCCCGTGTCGATGAGCGCTTCCCGGAACGCTGCAGAGTCCATTTCGCGATAGATGAAAATGGACAGGAAGCCGGCGTAAAGCACGGCAATGCAGGCCGACTCCGTTGCCGTAAACCAGCCGAAGATCTTCCCACCAATGATGATGAGCGGCGTCATCAAGGCCGGAACCGAAGCCAGTATGGACTTGAAGAAGGTCCTCCAGCTGTCACGCGGATAGGTCGGGTAGCCCTTGAGAGTTGCATAGGCATGGACCGTCGCCATCTGGGCGAGAGCGATCAGCAGACCGGGTATAACTCCCGCGAGGAAGAGGGCGCCGATGGAAACCGTCAACACTCCGCCCCAGACGATCATCAGGATGGACGGCGGGATGATAACCGCCAGAACCGCTGAGACGGCAGTGATCGCGACGGAAAACGAGTCATCGTAGCCTTCCCGGCGCTGCGCCTCGATAAAGATCTTCGACTGGCTTGCTGCGTCCGCGGTCGAAGAGCCCGAAATGCCCGCAAAGAAGAAGGATAGCACCACGTTGATCTGCGCCAATCCTCCGGGGAAGTGTCCGACCATCGACCGGGACAGCTTCATGAGCCTCTCCGTGATGCCGCCGACATTCATCAGGTTCGCAGTCAGCAGGAAGAATGGGACGGCCAGGAGGATGAAGGAGTTGTACGCGTTGAAGGTCTCCTGCACGAGGGTCATGGCGGAGAGCCGAGGCTCGATGATCAGGATCGGCAGACAGGCCAGCGCCAATGCGAAAGCAACCGGAACGCGGAGCAACATCAATCCGAAGAAGATGCCGAACAGGACAAGTGCCGCTTGGCCGGGGGAAAGCAGAGCGCCGGTCATCAGAGGGGCCCCTCCGGGGTCGGGATAGGGTCTGCCGGCGGCAGAGTTCCCCGGCCGAGCAGTACATTCACCTCGTCCCACATCTGCTCGCCAAGGAAGACAAGCCAAGTGATACCGGTGATTGGCCAGGCAATATGGATGACCCAGAGCGGCAGTTCGGCCAGTTCGGAGATCCGGTACCAGGCAAACTGCGTGAACTCGATCCCGGACCAAATGAATACGAGCGCGACGATGAGCACGCAGATGCGAGCGATCAACCGCACGGCGGCCTCTGGACGCGGCGACAGCCGCGGCCAGACATCAACTTCGAAATGAGTGCTCTCACGGACGCCGATCATAGCTCCTATCATAACCGTCCAGACCAGCAGGAAACGCGCCATTTCTTCGGTCCAGATGTAATGCGGGATGATCGAGGTGAAGCGTGAAAAGATCTGCAATGTGACTGGGATGACCAGGACCGCGGTGGAAATCGCCACGAGCCAGGACAAAAAGAGGCTGTACCACGCGGTTATTCTCCGCCACATGCTGTGCCGTTCGGGCGTTGGTGTTGCCATAAGCTCCTCATTCCTTGAGAAGGAATGGTCAGGGATTGCTCCCCGACCGTGTCACGAAGCGCGGCGCACTACTCGATGCTATTGATCTCCGCCAGGATCTTGTCAGCCTCAATCTCCTTGGCATAGGCCGCCAGAACGGGATCGACGAGTTTCTTCATGGCATCACGATCCCTGAAGGTGACCTGCTTCAGCTTACCGGCCTTCTCCAGGGCGTCGAGCTTTGCCGCATCCTCGCTGGACTCGATGGCCCGGCCGTGCGCGCCAGCCTCCTTGCCGGACTTGATAACGCAGGACTGCAACTCGGCGGGCAAGTTGCGGAATGTCTTGCCGGAAAATGCCAGCGGCCGGATCGTGATGGCGTGCTTGGTCATTGCCAGGTTAGGCGCCACCTCGAAGAACTTCATCTGCTCAACGCCGGCAGCTTCGTTCTCGCCCGCGGCGATCACGCCGTTCTGAATCGCGTTGTAAACCTCGTTATAGGCAATGACGGTTGGCGACATGCCGATCGCAGCGAATGTGCGGCTCCAGATTGGGGCGCCCTGGACGCGGATCTTGAGGCTCTTGATCTCTTCCAAATTGGCGACCGGCTTGTTGACGAAGATATTGCGTGTGCCGCCGCCGGCGTAGCCGATCAGCATGACGTCGGCACGTTTGGCGATCTCGTCCGCGATCGGCTTAAACAGGTCCCGGTCGAGCACCTTATTCCAATGAGCGAGGTCGCGAAACAGAAACGGCGCATCAATGAAGGGAGCGGCTTTCGAGAAGGTCGACATATGCGCCGGCGAGACGATCGCGAAATCGACCGCGCGTCCTTGCGACATGTATTCGAAATACTGCTTCTCAAGGCCGAGCTCGCTATTCTTATGCAGGATGATATTGAGCGGCTTGCCGAAGCAGGACTGTACGAGCTCCCCGAACTTGGCCAACGATTTGGTGAAGGCATGGTTGTCGTTGAACTGGGACGCACCGTGGAGCTCGATTGCCTGCTGGGCGGACACTCCTGAAGGGCCGAGAGCCAATCCCAGCCCGAACAAACCGGTAGCAAGTATCTTCCTCATTTCCGTATCCTCCCTGATGACCCTCTGGCGGGGCTAAAGTACGATACTGTAGGTGAACATCGTAATTTTCAATTCTTATTCAGTACATTGCGAAAATCATCTCCATTTATGTCAGTATTTTGAATTTTATCCATCAGCAAACTATAACCATTTCTGTGTCTTACTTGACAACGACATAATCTCCCCAGAGTCATCGAGTGACTAGGGCTGATGGCCGTGCAGGCGTCAGTCCTCAGCCCAAGTTTTTGCTCCCGTTGAGTTGTGTCAGGACATCCGTTAGATGCGGTATGTGCTTGCCGCTGTTGCCCATTGCACTAGCGATGGTGAGCGTCTGCAGAACGGCAGGACCTATGAGTCCGGTCGCCTTCACGTCATTCACCATTGCAATGAAGTAGGCGAGATCCTTGTGGGCGTTGCCGATCGCAAACTGCAAACGGCTGGGATCGCCCTCGAGCACGTAGGGCATGATCATCTGAAACATCGCGCTGTTCGCGCCACCTGCCGAGACTAGGTCATATAGAGCCTTCGGGTCGACGCCCGTCGCGCGGGCCACCGCAACCGCCTCCGCAACGACGCTCGCGTGGCTCATTGCGATAAAATTGTTAATCAGTTTGATCTTGTGCCCTGCACCGACACCGCCGACGTGGAAAACATTTTCAGCGAAGCACTTGAGGACGGGAAGGATCTCCTCGAAGAGCGCCGGGTTTGCACCCACAATGACGTTAAGACGTCCCTCCTCGGCCTCCTTCGGCGTACGGGTGAGCGGCGCATCGGCAAAACGAAAACCTCTCGCTTGATAATCGGCAGCGATCTTAACCGACGAGATGGGATTGGCGGTGGAGGTATCGACGTGGATGAGCCCCTCGCGCGCGCCAGACAGAATGCCATTCTCGCCGTAGATGAGACCTTCGACATCATTGGACGTCGGCACGCAGGTGAAGATGATTTCGGACGCGGCAGCCACCTCGCGCGGTGTATTCACCTCCGTTGCGCCACGGGCAACGAGGTCATCCACCCGTTCACGACTCCGATTGGCCACAACAGTAAGCCTGTGGCCCTTCTCGATGAGGTTCTTGGCCATGCCATGGCCCATGAGGCCGATCCCGATGAAGCCGATACTGGCCATATTCATCCTCCCTGTTTCGTAGCTCGCACTCAGTTCCTTAGATGAGGCCCGGCACTTCAAGGTCTAAGCCTTGATTCAGATGGTGCAGCAGATGCAGTTGTCAGAAAAGGGCCTGGAGATCCCCGTCAACGGCAATGGCCTGCCCTGAAATCGTACGACCCAATGGCGAGCACAGAAAAACGATCTGGTCGGCAAGCTGCTGTGCCGTTACGTAGTCCTTCAAGGATGTGTTCGCGAGCGCCCGCTGCTGCATCTCCTCGAACGGTATGCCGAGCTGCTGGGCCTTGGCTTCAAGCACCCGGCGCTGGCGGTCGCCGGCGACGACCCCAGGCAGGATCGCGTTCACACGGATGCCGTCTTCGCCCAATTCCCGTGAGAGCGACTTCGTAAAGCCGATCACGGCCCACTTGGCAGCGGCGTACGGGGAGCGCAAGGGGAAACCAAACCGGCCTGCGGCGGAGGACAGATTCACGATCGAGGCATTCTGGCTTTGCCTCAGGTAGGGTACTGCAAGACGCGTGCAGTTGAACTGCCCGGTGATGCAGACCTCGAGGCAGCGATCCCAGTCCTCCGGGTTGATCTCCTCAACCCGGGCGGTCGGCCCTGCGATGCCGGCATTGTTGACGAGGACATCCAGCCCGCCGAGAACTCTCAGAGCCTCCTCGAAAACCCGGGCGACATCAGCTCGATTCGCCACATCGCCGTAGGAGGAGGTCAGGTCCGGATCAGTCGCGGTCGCCTCCTGGAGAGCGGCGCAGTCCACGTCGCAGACATGCACGCGAGCGCCTTCACGGTGGAAGGTGCGCGCAATCTCAAGTCCGATGCCAGCGGCGCCAGCAGTCACCAGCACACGCAGGCCGGCGATGTTGAGGTTCATCTTCGTCGTCTCCATTCCTAGCCGGGCACCTTTGCGCTCGGCGCCCGCTCCTCATGTGATGTCCGAGAGCCCGCGCATCGGCTTACTCTAGCAGACGTCCGGTGCTCTCGATGAAACTGGCCGCGCCTTCAATGTCGTCGATGAGCGCCTTGCGTGCGGCGGCTCCGTCACCGGCCTTCACCGCAGCTACGAGACGGCGGTGATGTCCGGTTGCGCCGCCCGTGCGCAACCGTTCGGGTGAGGCCTTGAGATCGAAGTTCAGAACTGGCCCAATTTTCAGCCAGAGCCCCTCGATGATCCCCACCAGCGTCGGCAGGCCGGTCGCCCGGTAGACGGCGAAGTGCAGTTCCTTGTTGGCTCGGACGGCTCGATCCGCATGAGGATCGGAGCTTCGGGCCTCGGCAAGGAGCGCCTCTTCGAATTGCCGCATGGCGGCGAGGTCGGACTCCGCGCGGCTCATGGCCGCCTGCTCCGCCGCAAAGCCCTCGACCGCGAGTCTTACAGTCGTCAGTTCCCGGAAGCGTGCGAGGTTCATCAGCGGGACGCGCACCGCACGGTTCGGCAGCACCTCCAGGGATTGGTCGGCAACAAGCCGCGAGACTGCCTCCCGCACCGGCATCATCGAGACGCCGAGGGTTTCGGCAACACTGCGCAGGGACATCTTCTGCCCGGGGGCAAGCTCACCGCTCATCAGCAGCTCACGCAATTCGGTATAGACGCGTTCGCCCAGGGTGACGCGTTCCAGCCGGCCGATCTGGGTGATGGCCGATGGAGTCTTGGTGGGGCGGGGGCTCGACAAGTTGCTCATTTTCCGACAGTCTAACTGTGATCACAGATCGCGGCAAGTAACGCGACAGCATCATGGGAGGAAGGAAACGGCCATGGCACATTCTGATGACTTGACCCGTCGTATGCTCCTGAAGGGAGCGGCCGGCGCGACCGCGCTTGCAGGACTCGGGATGCCTGCAATCGTCAAGGCGCAATCTGACGTGATCCGGATCGGGCACCTCACGCCCATCACCGGATTCTTGGGGCCGCTCGGCGAGTTCGCCCAGATGGGCGTGAAGCTCGCAGCCGAGGAAATCAACGCCGCCGGTGGCGTCCTGGGCCGCAAGATCGAGCTCGTGATCGAAGATTCGGTGAACCCGCAGACCGCCTCCGCCAAGGCCGAACGCCTGATCGAGCGCGATAAGGTCGCGATGATCATCGGCGAAATCTCTTCCGCCTCAGCCCTGGCCATCGGTCAGGTGGCCAACCGGACCAAGACGGTTTTCATCAACACCGGCGCCAATTCCGACGCCCTGCGCGGGGCGAGCTGCAATCCTTTCATGTTCCACATTGAGGCTGCGAACTCGATGATGGTCACGGCAGTCGGCACGTACCTGAAGACCGAGAACATGATCAAGGGCAAGAAGTGGTACTCCCTCACGGCGGATTATGCCTTCGGCCACGATCTCTTCCGGGTCGCCAAAAAATTCGTAACGGAGAACGGGGGCGAATTCATCGGCGAGGAGCTCGTCCCCACCGATGCCACCGACTTCAGTCCCTACCTCCTCAAGATCCGGCAGGCCCAGCCCGATATCGTTGCCTCGAATCTCGCCGGTAATCAGATCACGAACTTCATCAAGCAGTATGCCGAATATGGTCTCCAGTTCCCGATCACCGGCTTCGGCTTCGACACGGCGGTAGCCTGGGGTGCCGGCAAGGGCAACTTCTCTGGTATCTGGCCGCTGATCTGGCACCACATGGTCGACACGCCGTCGTCGAAGAGGTTCGTCGAGGCATTCACGAAGAAATACGGCAAACCGCCCGAGAACCAGTGCTGGGGCGACTATAACTCCCTTAAGATCGTCGCGCAGTCTTTCACCGAGTTGAAATCCGCGGACCCGCAGAAACTCGCTGAGCACCTGCGCAAAGGCGCGAAATTCGACGTCCTAAAGAACCGTGAAGGCTATTTCCGCGCCTACGACAACCAGATGGTCCAGGAGATGTATGCCGTTCGTGCCAAGGATCCCGACAAGATGAAGGACCAGTGGGATATTTACGAACCGCTGGGCTCCGTCCCCGGTCCGAGTGAGGATCTCGAGGTCTTGGCGCCCCCGAAGGATGGCACCTGCAAGATACAGGCATGACGCGTCAAATATCGGTCAGGCCGGACAGTTAGCCGCCGTTCCGGCCGCCGAGAAGCACGGGCATTCTGTTTTCCCTCAGTTCCGGCTCCTCGCGGGAGGACGCCTCCAATAACCGGAAAGGGAATCTCGCGTGGCGTTCGTCTTTCTTCTTGAGCAGGTGCTAAATGGCCTTCTGGTGGGCGCTTACTATCTGCTGATCGCCCTCGGCCTCTCGCTGATTTTTTCGCTCGGCGGAATCGTCAACCTGTCCCACGGCGCGTTCTATGCGATCGGCGCGTATCTCGCCGTGATGCTGACGCCTAAGATCGGATTTGGAGGCGCGTTCGTTATATCTCCCGTGCTCGTCGCGCTCTTAGGCGTCGTGATCGAGCGCCTACTCTTTCGAAGGTTCTACAGATCTGATCCCATTCTCAGCCTGCTCCTGACCTTCGGGCTTGCAATGATCATCGAGCAGAGTCTCCGGATTATTTTCGGGGCTGCTCCCCTGCCTTTCTCCATCCCGTCGGCTCTTAGAGGTCAGGTCTTCCTCGGCAATTTCATCTATCCGCGCTACCGCCTGATCATCTTTGGCGTGGCGCTCGCTGCCGTCATCGCGACCTGGTTCCTGGTCTACCGCACAGCCTTCGGCCGTGTGGTCCGGGCCGGAGTGCAAAACCCGGACATGGTGGGAGCGCTCGGCATCTCGCTCCAGCCGTACATGACGGCCGTCGCCGCGCTCGGCATCGGCCTGGCAGGCCTTGCCGGAGTCCTGCTGGCTCCGATCTCGGGGGTTCACCCCGCCATGGGGGCCGAAATTCTGACAGCCGCCTTCGTGGTGGTCGTCATCGGCGGGTTGGGTTCGTTCTGGGGCGTGATTGCAGCTGCGGCGCTCGTGGGTGTGGTTCGTGGCCTCACGATCTACTTCTTTCCGCCTGCCGGCGAAGCCTCAATGTACCTGCTGATGGCCCTCGTGCTGCTTCTGCGGCCGCGCGGGTTGCTCGGTGAACGCATCCAGAAATTCGAGTAGATCGATGCGCACGAATTACTGGCCTCTCCTCATCGCGGCGGCAGCGCTCATTCTGCTGCCCTTCGTTCTTGATCCCGTAGGTCTGCCGCTTCGATCGTCGATCGACGTGGTGGTGTTCGCCATCGCCTGCCTAGGCCTGAACGTTCTGGTCGGCTACACAGGCCTCGTCTCCTTCGGGCACGGCGTCTGGTTCGGGCTTGGGGCTTACGCGGCGGCCTTGAGCCAGCTTCACTGGTTTCCGGACGGCATCGTTCTTCCGGCTCTCTTCGCCATCGTCTTCATTGCCGGGGTGTCATCTCTCCTGGGCGCGCTCATCCTGCGGCGTCGCGGCGTCTACTTCTCCCTGCTGACGCTGGCATTGGCGGCCATGCTCTTTGCGATCGCCTACCGCTGGACGGCGTTGACGGGTGGCGAGAGCGGGCTCGGAGGCGTTGTCCGCACCCGTGCGATCGGCCTCGATCTGAGCTTGGACTGGACCTACTACTGGTTCGTTGCGGCGGTGGCGTTTGCCGTCTGCTTTGCCCTGCTGCGCTTCCACAACTCGCCCGCTGGGAGCGTACTGGTGGCGATCAGGGAAAACGAGCAGCGTGCACGCTTTCTCAGCTATCCGACCAATCGCTACAAGCTTCTCGGGTTCGTGGTGTCCGCCACGGTGGTGGGAATCGCTGGCATCCTCTCGGTTTTCAACCATCGCTTTGCCTCGGCCGAGCCCCTCTCCGTCGCCTTCTCGGGCGAGTTGATCGCGATGGTGGTAATCGGCGGAATGCGCAGTTTCCTCGGGCCTGCCCTGGGGGCACTCTTCTACATCCTGTTCCGTGAGTTCCTGTCGATCTGGACACCGCACTGGCTGCTCTATTTCGGCATCCTCTTCGTCGGGTTCATCGTCCTCTCGCCGACGGGACTGGTCGGGATCGCACAGCGGATCGCGACTCCATTCCGGGCCAAGGTCACGGAAGAGGCCGCCATGGCGGGTCGCACCCTGACCGACGAGCCCCTGCCCTCGTTTCTTAGGCCCGCTGACCATGTGGATGGCGTCATTCTCGAAGCCCGCGGCATTACGAAGAGCTTTGGCGCGCTCAAGGCTGTTCAGTCGGTCAATATCGCCGTGCGTGACCGTAGCCTCCACGCCTTGATCGGACCGAACGGTGCCGGAAAGACTACGGCCTTCAATCTGATCTCCGGGTACTATACGCCTGATGAAGGCGACGTCCTCCTCCAAGGCCGCTCCATCGCCGGGCTTTCCCCTGAAGCGATCACGCAGGGCGGCATCGGACGCTCGTTCCAGATCACGAACCTCTTTCCAGCCCTGACGGTCGAAGAGAATGTCCGCCTCGCCGTGCAGGCCCGCCACCCGCAGCGTTTCAATCCCTGGACGGCCGCGCGATCAATCAAGCAGATCGAAGCCGAGACTTCAGCGGTCATTCGCTATCTCGGCGTCGCCGGCATCGAGAAGGCCGAGGCGGGCGCCCTCTCCTATGGCGGGCAGCGCCTTCTGGACATGGGCCTGGCGCTTGCCACGAAGCCAAGGGTGCTGCTGCTCGACGAGCCGCTTGCCGGCCTTGCGGCTGCCGAGCGCCAGCGCATCGGCGACATCATCAAGCGCATCTCCGCGGACGTTCCGATGCTGCTCGTCGAGCACGATATCGATCGTGTGTTCCAGATCGCCGATGCCGTCACGGTAATGAATGCGGGCCAGGTTCTGGTCGACGGAACAGTGGAGAATGCCCGCTCAAGCACGAAGGTGCAGGAGATCTATATCGGCTCCGGCGCGGCCAACATTGCGGCGAAGCCTCGGCAGAGCGCCGCTGAGGCGGCAACTGTGCTCGCTGCAGAGAAAGTCAACACGTTCTATGGCAAGAGCCATGTCCTGGCGGACGTGTCCTTCGACGTGCATCAACATGAGATCGTGGCTCTTCTGGGCCGCAACGGCGCCGGCAAGTCGACCCTGCTCAAGACGTTGATCGGCATTGCACCGCCCGGTTCAGGCTCGATCAGGCTCGATGGCCAGGAGATCGCCAGCCGGCCCTCCGCCGAGATCGCGCGTCTGGGAATCGGCTACGTGCCGCAGGGACGCGGGCTCTTTGCCGGAATGACTGTGGCCCAGAATCTTGAACTCGGGCGGCTCAAGCGCGAGACCGGCCACGGCGTCCGGTGGGATCTGGACAGGATCTTCGAATATTTCCCGCGGATCCGTGAGAGGCTCGACACCCCGGCAGATTTCCTTTCCGGCGGCGAGCAGCAGATGGTGGCAGTCGCACGCGCCCTATCGGGCGACGTGAAGGTGTTGCTCCTCGACGAACCCTTCGAAGGTCTTGCTCCAGCTATTGTCGAACAACTCTTCGAGAGCTTCGACAAGCTCCGGCATGAGGTCTCGATCATCATCGTCGACCATCACCTCGACCTCGCGCTAGCCTTGTCCGACCGGACGGTCGCGCTCGAACGAGGTCGGGTGATTCATACCGGTCCATCGAAGGACCTGCGAGACGATCTTGCGCTCCGCCGCAAGGTCCTGTGGCTGTGACCCTTGAGGGAGATTACAGAATGCCGGGTGCTGCGATCATTGGTGCGGGCCTGATTGGCCGGTCCTGGGCGATCGTCTTCGCGCGGGCCGGCTGGGATGTGCGCATCACCGACCCAAACTCCGAGACGCTTGAGAAGGCGCCCAGTCTCATCCGCGAAGGGCTTGAAGAGCTTGCAAGGCATGGCCTCGTCGCCAACCCTGAAGATGCATCCGAGCGCGTCGTCGCCGTGCCTTCGCTTGCGCAGGCTGTGAACGGAGCCGACCTCGTTCAGGAAAATGGCCCCGAGATCGTCGAGACCAAACAGCTCATCTTTGCGGAGCTCGACCGGCTTGCACCACCAGACTGCATTCTCGCCTCGTCGACCTCCGCGATTGTCGCGTCCCACTTTACCGAGGGACTATCAGGCCGCGCCCGCTGCCTCGTGGCCCATCCAGTCAATCCCCCTCACCTTGTGCCGCTCGTCGAACTCTGTGGAGCTCCCTGGACAGCACCCGAGATGGTCGCTCGCGCGCGAACGATCTATGAGAGCGTCGAGCAGGTACCCATCATGGTGAACCGGGAGGTCGAGGGTTTCGTCCTCAACCGGCTCCAGGGCGCGCTCCTGGCAGAGGCGTTCCGGCTCGTCGGCGAGGGCGTGGTCAGTCCGCAGGACCTCGACAAAACCCTCAAGGATGGTCTCGGCCTGCGCTGGTCCTTCCTCGGTCCCTTCGAGACCATCGAACTCAACGCGCCCGGTGGCATCGCCGATTACTGCAACCGCTATACGGGCTTCTATCGTCGTCTCTCCGAGGATCCCGCCAAGCCCCATGTCTGGGATAGGGAGAATGTGAGTCGCGTCCTGGAGGCCTGGGGCGAAGCGCCGGGACCCGATGCGCTCGCACGCCGCTCCGCCTGGCGGGACAAACGCTTGGCCGCCCTGAAGGCCCACAAGCAGTCGCAACCGGATCAGTGATCTCCCGAGAGGAACCAAGTCCATGGCTCGCAAAGTCATCATCACGTGCGCAGTGACCGGCGCGATTCATACGCCATCTATGTCCCCTCATCTGCCGATCACGCCTGAGGAGATCGCAGAAGCCGCCATCGGTGCGGCGGAAGCAGGAGCTGCAATCGTGCATCTGCACGCGCGAGACCCGAAGAATGGCAAGCCTGATCAGTCGCCGGAAGCCTTCGCGCCGTTCCTGCAAGTGGTGAAGCAGCGAAGCAACTGCGTCATCAACATCACGACAGGCGGTGCACCGACCATGCTGGTGGAGGAGCGGGTGCGCCCTGCGGCTCATTACAAGCCCGAGATTGCCTCCCTCAACATGGGCTCGATGAATTTCGGACTCTACCCAATGCTCAACCGGTTCAAAGAGTTCAAGTACGATTGGGAGGAACCGTACCTCGAAGGATCGCGTGACAGGATCTTCCGCAATACGTTCTCCGATATCGAATACATTCTGACGACCTGCGCCGAGAATGGCACTCGCTTCGAGATCGAGTGCTACGACATCGGCCACCTCTACACTCTCGCCCATTTCGTGGACCGCAGCCTCATCAAGCCGCCTCTCTTCATCCAAAGCGTCTTTGGTCTTCTGGGCGGCATTGGCGCGCACCCCGAGGATGTGGCCCACATGAAGCGTACGGCCGACCGGCTATTTGGGGATGAGTATCAATGGTCAGTACTCGGTGCCGGCAAGAACCAACTGCCCATCGCAGCCCAAGCGGCAGCCATGGGAGGCAATGTCCGCGTCGGTCTGGAGGATTCACTCTGGATCGGTCCGGGCAAACTCGCCGAATCCAATGCGCAGCAGGTGAGAGCGGCGCGCCAAATTATTGAGGGACTTGGACTAGAAATTGCTACTCCTGATGATGCGCGAGACATGCTTTCGTTGAAGGGTGGTGATCGAGTTAACTTTTAGTGACAAATCCGACCTGAATCTTGGGACGATCAAGCGCATCTTTTGGGAGACAACCCGGATGAAAGCGCTTCGATGTGACGAGCCTGGCAAATTGGCCCTCATCCAGCGGGATATGCCCAAGATCGGCTCAGGGGAGGTCCTAGTGTGCATCCGAAGGATGGGTACGTGCGGGACGGATTATCACATTTTCCACGGTAATCAGCCCAATTTCAAATACCCACGGGTGATCGGCCATGAATTCGCGGGCGAGATCGCCGAGGCGCCGACCGGCAGCTCATCCCGGATCGGCGATATCGTCTGTATCGAATCCTATGTCTACTGCGGAAGTTGCCGCGCCTGCCTACTGGGCAGGACGAACTGCTGCCAGCATCTGCAGGTGCTAGGGGTGCACCGTGATGGTGGAGCCTGCGAGTATATTGCGGTGCCGGAACGGAACGTTATTTCCGTGGGAGGTCTGGGTCTGGACGAGGCGGCGATGGTCGAGCTCATTGCGGTTGGCGCCCATGGAGTGCAGCGCTCAGGCGCAGCGCCGGCGAGCCGCGTTGCTGTGGCAGGGGCCGGGTGATCGGCATTGCGGCGGCGATCTTTGCCAAGGCGCGAGGTGCTGAGGTGACCATCATCGATATGAACGCTCGACGACTTGCCTTCTGTCAGGATGAGGTCGGTAGCGAACATGTCTTTGAGCTTTCGCCCGTAATCGATGAACATCTCAAGGCTGTCACGGACGGTGACTTCTTTGTCATTGCTCTCGATGCAACGGGAAACCCCAAGGCGATGATGAAGGGTTTCTCCTATGTTGGCCATGGCGGTACTTATGTACTCCTGTCGATTGTGTGCGTCGACATCGTGTTCAGCGATCCGGAACTTCATAAGCGTGAGACATCGCTTCTAATGATCTTCACGGAGGTGGTGTAACATAGGGTGATGTCGATCCTCATGAGGAGGCGCGCGATGGATGACGACGTTTGGCGGCCGACGCATCTAACATCCGAGCAGATGGAGGAGCGGCGT
>NZ_JBVVAK010000077.1:0-38419 GCF_055792825.1 Microvirga sp. GN3 | reverse complement strand
ACCCGAGACAGTGCTATGGCCGGCTGCGCAACCCCGGCCAACTCCGCCGGCCACCCCAGCCGTAGCGCCACGACCGATCATGCACTAACATTGACACCGGACCACCTCGTGGGGGCTGGCCATCAGTTGGCCATGTTTGTCGATCGCTCGGAACAGGTACTTCCACTTGCCGCCCACTCGAACATAAGTCTCATCCACGCGCCACGAGCCCGAGCGATGCCCCTGAAAGTGGCGGATTCGCTTCTCGATCTCCGGCGCATAACGCTGCACCCAGCGAAAGATCGTGCTCGGGTCAACAGCGACGCCGCGCTCCTGCATCATCTCGGCCAGATCGCGGTAACTGATGCCGTACTTGCAGTACCAGCGCACGCATAACAGGATGATCTCAACTGGAAAGCGGCGGCGCTTGAACAGGGACAACAGGGTGGCTCCTCAGACGACCGCCATCTCGTAAACTGCCAAGGTTAACGCAACGGAGCCCGAAATCGCGCGCGGCGGCGTGTTCGTCGTTGTCGCCCATGACGGCGAGGTTCGGATCGAGCGCGGGTTCATCCGCACCGAGGACGAGGCCCCGGAGCCGGAGGAAGCCGAGGGCGGCGAAACCGTCATCGACGGCGTACGCGTCAACGGTGACGGCGAAATCCTTGACGGCGACGGAGAGGACGGCGAAGGCGACGACCTTCCCGATACCGATCAGGAGCAGGAAGAAGAAGCCGGTGATGCTGGCAAGCCGCTGCCCGACTCGCTCATCCGCGACCTGACCGCACATCGCACCCTTGGCCTGCGCCTCGCTCTTGGCGAGCAGCCGGATATGGCGTTGATCGCCGTTGTCCATACACTCGCCGCGCAGACCTACTATCGGGGCGGCAACACGGCCCATTGCCTCGAAATCAGCCCCACCAGCAATTACCTCGCCGCTCACGCGGACGGCATCGAGGACACGGCAGCGGCGAAGATGCTGAATGATCGCCATGCGGGATGGGCGGCGGACATGCCGCGCGACGTGGCGGACCTCTGGGGCTTCGTCGCCGGTCTGGACCATGCGAGCCTGATGGCCTTGCTGGCGCATTGCGCTTCGCTGACCGTCAATGCGGTGAAGCTGCCATGGGAGAGCGGCAAGCGCCGCGCCCATGAGACGGCGGACAAACTGGCGACGGCGGTGACGCTCGACATGACGGCGCACTGGACGCCGACCGTGCGGAGCTATTTCGGGCGCGTCACCAAGGCCCATATCCTCGCCGCCATGCGCGATGCCCTTGGCGACGAGGCAGCGGAGCGGATCGCGGACAAGAAGAAGGTGGAGATGGCCGAAGCCGCCGAGCAGCTTCTGGCCGGAACCGGCTGGCTTCCGCCCGTGCTGCGCACCGAGCGACCCGCATGGCTCGACCAGCAGGCCGAGACATTCGCCCTCGATGCCGTCGAGCCCGCACCCTCGCAGGAAGCCCATGATGACCATTTCGCCATCGCAGCGGAATGAGGAAGGCAGGCCGGGGGCGCGTAAGCGGCCCCGGCTTTCCTCCCATCCCGAAAAATCGCGGGCCGCGCAGTCGCGCGGCCCGATCACCTCGACCATCGCCATGGTCGGAACGACCGTGAAGGAGGAGAACAATGGTTGCCGTCATGCTGATGAGCGCCTTGGCTGTCGCCGGGCTTTGCGTCCTGGCTTATACGCTCGCCGTCTATGCCTTGCCCTTCATGCTCGGCGTCACCGCCGCGCAGTTCGCCTATCACACCGGCGCGGGCTTCATCGGGGCGGGCCTAGCCGGCTTCGCGGCCGCCGTCGCCGCTTTCGGCGTTCTCGCGCTGCTGTTCGACACGCTGCGCTCACCGATCCTGCGCCTGATCGTGGCGCTCGTCTTCGCCGCCCCCGCCGCCATCGCCGGATACGCACTCGTCCACGGCGTCACCAAGGAAGCCGTGCCGTCCGAAATCTGGCGGCAAATCTTCTGCATCATCGGTGGCGGGCTTGTCGGCGTGTCGGCGCTGCTGCGGCTGGCAATGCCCACCGCGCCGCCTTCCGCCTGACGGCCGATCTACCGCTGGGACGTGTCGCAAATGTCCGTCGCGAAATTCCGGCTTTTGCGAGCGAGTTTTGCGACGGAGATTCCGCTGAAAATTCAGGACTGCCGATTTTGTAGCGGAAGTCAGGAATTACGCGACACGGGTCAGCAAACCAAATCGGGACTGCGATGGATAAGGTTTAAACTAATGCTCGTCGAACATGCCTGATGGAAGACCGTCCATGCTGTAGGTGTTTTTCTCGCGACGGTAGATCTCGAGGCCGCCTGGTCCTTTTGCCTCGGTCCACTGGTCCAAGCTCGTTCGCTCAGCCTTGTAATCAAAAAGAGGAACGCCGAAGCCGCAAGAGGTTTGCACAAGATCGATGTCTAGCCAAATGATCTGGCGGGCTCCCGATGGCTCCAATCCGTCGTAGTGACTGGCCAGAATGCTCTCGTATTCGGAGCTGTCACGATGAATGGCCCGTCCGCGACCATAAAGCCGTAGGATCATCGGAGGCCCTGCGACTGCACAAAACATCATTGTCAGTCGGCCGTCGGCGCGCAGATGGGCGGCGGTCTCGTTGCCGCTCCCGGTCCTGTCCAGGTAGACGACTGAGTTTGCATCGATCAATCGAAGACAACCGGTTTCCCGTGGCGAAATATTAACTCGAGAGCTTACGGTGGCCGAAGCTGGGAAGAAAATGTGCTGACGGCCAATGAAGTCCTTGAGCCGAGCGTCGATGCTTTCGAATTGCTTTGCCAAGTCTGACGCGCCCCGTGTTCATATCGAAAATAGCGGTAAATGGTCATGCGCTCGACCAGGAATCAAGCATTTACTATCCGGCAGGAGTTGACTGCCGGCGCGGGCAGAAGGCAACGGTCCGCAGGGCTGGACGCCGTTAGCCCGTATGGCGTTGGTACATCGGCTGCTTCAAGGGAGGTCTAGGTCCAAACCGAGCATCCTGCTGGCGACGAAGGCAATGAGCCCAACGGCTAGTAGCGCTACCAAGAATACTGCGACGGCCTTGGCGCCCGCGTACAGCAAGCTCGCCGCTCACCTTGCTCACCGTGATCGTAATGCCATTTGATGGCGAAATACATCGCTGCGGCCACCGCGACAACTTTGAACGTTGCGAAGACTATGGGTACCCAATTCATCAGTGCTCGCAGATTCGCCACGACGGCGAACCTGCGGATTGTGCTTTCAGCCTGAGAGGAGCGCGGGTTTAAGGCGATTCGGGCGTGGAGCCTTCGTCGCGGATCGTTTTGCCTTCGACGGCCAATCGCGCACGGAGTTGGTCGATGGCACGTTGGAACACTGCCGGATCGTCCAGTGCCCGAGACAGAACAATCGCTCCCTGAATGGCGAGAACGGCGTCTTCCGAGAGGAGGCGCGCCTGCTCAGCGTCACGGCCTTGCCGGACGAGCGCTGATTGCAACGCGTCCACCCAGGCTACGAAGTAACCCCGGATGGCCTGCGCGAAGAGGTCTCGGGTGTTGGCGACAGCCAACGCACCGACGAGACATACACGCCTGCCCGACCTGAAGTATTTCGCAGTTTCATCGAGCATTGCAGTGATGGCGGCATCGGCATCGGTCCCGTCTCGCAGGAGGGAATAGACGGAATCCTCGAACCATTGCTCAATCTCGGCGAGCACAGCCTGCACCATCTCCTCCTTCCCATTCGGGAAGAAGTGGTACAGGCTGCCCTTGCCAAGGCCGGTGGCCTTGCCGATCAAGGCAAGGCTTGCACCTTCGTATCCATGTTCGCGAAATACTTCGGCCAAGGAGGCGATGGCGTCGGATCTTTCAGCGACCATGCGGGCCATGATTAGAGACCCAGATCGCTGAGGCCGGGATGGTCATCCGGACGGCGGCCGAGCGGCCAATGGTACAGGCGATCGCTTTCAGCGATCGGCATTTCGTTGATGCTTGCGTGGCGGTGCGCCATCAGGCCGTCCTCTGCGAATTCCCAGTTCTCGTTACCATACGCACGGAACCACTGCCCGTTGTCGTCGCGATATTCGTAAGCGTACCGTACAGCGATGCGGTTGCCGGTGAAAGCCCAGAGCTCCTTGATGAGGCGGTATTCATGCTCCTTGTTCCACTTGCGTGTCAGAAATGCCTGGGCTTCTTCGCGGTTGGTCGCGAATTCGACGCGGTTCCGCCAGCGGGTATCGACCGTGTAGGCGAGGGCGACCTTGGCGGCATCGCGGCTGTTCCAGCCGTCTTCGGCCAGACGGACCTTTTCGATAGCAGTTTCGCGGGTGAAGGGGGGGAGAGGAGGACGTGACATGTTGATTTTCCTTTGTAAATCGTTGCTGTGTACTGTGCGGTACAGTCTGTACTGATTGGTACAGTAGCTATGGTGATTTTGGCTGTCAACGGGTTTTTTGCGGTGTCGCGAAAAATTTTATGACGAGCGATTCTCCGGCTCGAACCGCGGGACCCGATCGTCGAAACAGCCAGAGAAGAGTGCGCGGTCCGGGCGGCCGCGCACGCGGGCGCACCGGGCTTCTTGCGAAGCGGCACTTGGATATCCGTCATACGGATGAGGTCCGGAGCAGCGTGCAAAGGCGACGGGCGGAGCACTGGCGCGATCGATCAGAATGGGTATGGCGCTTAGAGGCCGAGATCACTCAGCGACGGATGGTCGTCTGGACGCCGGCCAAGCGGCCAATGGAATTTGCGCTCCGCTTCGGCGATCGGCATCTCGTTGATGCTGGAGTGACGATGCGACATCAGCCCGTCTTCGGCGAAGAGCCAGTTTTCGTTGCCGTAGGCGCGGAACCACTGCCCACCGTCGTCGCAATATTCGTAGGCATAGCGCACGGCGATGCGGTTGTCCGTAAAGGCCCACAGTTCCTTGATGAGCCGGTATTCGTGTTCCTTGTTCCATTTGCGGGTCAGGAAGGCCTGAGCTTCTCCGCGATTTGTGGCGAATTCGACGCGGTTGCGCCAGCGCGTATCGAGCGTGTAGGCCAGAGCGACCTTCGCCGCATCGCGTGTGTTCCAGCCATCTTCTGCGAGGCGGACCTTTTCAATCGCAGTTTCGAGGGTGAACGGCGGAAGCGGGGGACGCGTCGCGCCCTTTGCTTTCGTGATTTGAGCGGTTCCGGCAAGCGCGGAGCCCGCAAGGGCCACGGCGGGGAGGGCGGCAATGAAAGTGCGGCGGTTCATACGAGTCTACCTGTCAAACAATCGGTCTGTACCGAATGGTACAGAAAGGGTGAGCTGGAGCGCGCCCTGCCCCGTCAGTCGCTCGCCGTTAGCGCCGAAAATCTACGCGCGGGTCTGAGTTGGCTGGCATTCAGCCCGGATTTTACCGGGAGAGGGTCAAGTCGCGGGTGGTGGTGGTGGTGGTGGTGGTGGCGGTGGTCTCAAGAGGCGAGGCATAGCCTCGGGAATTAGAAGGAGCAGCCCACACGCTCGAAGGCGCCGGGCTGCTCCGTAGCGCGGTCAAAACGGCTTGGTCGGGAGGTACTTGCCGTCTAGGGTGATCACCGCGCGCGCGCCGCCTTCCGGATCTTCAACCTTCTCGATGTTCAGCTTGAAATTGATGGCGCTGATGATGCCATCGCCAAACTTTTCGTGGACAAGGGCCTTCAGCGTGGTCCCATATACCTGCACGATTTCGTAAAAGCGGTAGATGGTCGGATCGGTCGGCAAGCCGTTCCCGATGCTGCCGCGAACGGGAATTGTCTGCAGCTGGGCGATGGCTTCGCCATTCAGGTCGAGCTTCTCGCCCACGACCTTGGCGGCGTTCGCCGGAAGCGGATGCTGGCCGAGCAGGGCGGCGGTGACGAAGGCCTCGGACAGGCCGGTCCCTTCAGTGATCTGGGCGTAGGTCAGGTCCTTGTTGAACTTCGACGCGAGGATGACGTCCGTCAGCGCCTGGCGAGTGGTCTGTGTGGCTTGGGACTGTACCATTGGTATTCTCTCCGTGGTTGGGATTTAGGGTTCAGGCAACGCGCCTGGCTTGATACTTGACGGCTTGGACTTCGGGATTGTCCGCGAGGGAAACGAAGGCACCCCTGCCGCCGTCAAAAGCTTCGATAAGGCCGCTCGCAATGTCGTAGACCCAGCCATGCAGGGTTACGCGCCCCTCTTCGAGAGCCAACCGCACCGACGGGTGTGTCTGGATATTGGCGAGTTGGGCGATGACGTTTTCGCGCACCATGGATGCGACCTTAGCGGGCTGGTCCTGGTGTTGGCGGGCTTCGTTCACGACGCGGGCAGAGTCTGCATAGCGCAACCAGCTGCCCACGGCGGGCATGTGGTCCAGGCACTTGCACGTCGCGATGGCGGTCATCGCGCCGCAGTCGGAGTGGCCGCAGATCACGATGTCCGAGACCTGCAGCGCCGCGACGGCGTATTCGACCGAGGCGGAAACGCCACCCGGCTCGGGGCCGTAGGACGGGACGATGTTGCCGGCGTTTCGGATGACGAAGAGGTCGCCCGGCTCGCGCTGCGTCACCAGTTCAGGCACCAGGCGGCTGTCCGAGCAGGAAATGAACAGAGCCCGCGGGTTCTGCTGATTGGCCAGATCCTTGAACAGCTTCACCCGTTCAGGAAAGGCTTCCCTCTGGAACTTCAGAAAGCCGTCAATAATGTCTTTCATCGCTGCAATCTCCGTTTCGCGATCTGTTGAGGTGAAAGCTACGGAAGCATTGGCATAATGTAAAAGTCTCGTTTATGATGGGATGGATTAGATAATCTTATAGGTTGACCATGCTCGCCCGACAGGTTCGTTATTTTCTCGCAGTGGCGGAGTACCAGAGCTTCACAAGGGCCGCAGAGACCCTGCATGTTTCCCAGCCAGCCCTTTCGCAGCAGGTCAGGTTGATGGAGGAAAGCCTTGGCGTGCAATTGTTCGACCGTTCAGGGCGGACGACGCGGTTGACGGATTCCGGAGAGGTCTTTCTGCAATATGTTCGCCGCGCTTCGCAGGAGTTTCGGGAAGCCAAGCGCGCGATTCATGACGTGAACGACCTCAGCCGTGGTGCGTTGCGAGTGGCGGTGACGCCGACCTTCACGACCTATCTGGTCGGTCCTCTCGTCAAGGCGTTCCACACTCGTTATCCGAATATCACCCTCAACGTGCGGGAGATCTCCCAAGAGCATATGGAGGACCTGCTCCTGTCTGATGAGGTCGATGTCGGGATCGCCTTTGCCGGCACACTGACACCGGACTTCGATCTGGCCCCCCTGCTGGTGGAAACCCTCGCCCTGGTCGTCAGCACGGGGCATCCTCTAGCAAATGAAGCGTCGATCGGACTGGAGGCCCTTAGCGCAGAGTCATTGGTGCTGCTCAGCGCGGAGTTCGCCACGCGCGAGCAGATCGATCGCTTCTGCCGTCAGCACAGCATTCAGCCGCATGTACGGATAGAGGCCAACTCCATCAGCGCGGTGATCGAAATCGTCCGTAGGACGCGGCTCTCGACACTCCTGCCTGCAACGATCGCGTTCTCACATCAGGATCTGGTCGCCATTGCACTCGATACGGTGCGCTTGCAGCGCACGGCCGTTCTGATGCAGCGTAAAGATGCATACAGAAGCGCGGCGGCGCGGGTCTTTATCGAGCTTGCGAAGGAGGTAGCTACTGAATTGAGCTCACACTAGGCGGATCACTGATTTGATCGACTTATGCGACATACACTGCGACGTCGCAGTTATTAGGAGTTTCGCGACAGCTATTCTGCGGAACGGTCATCCGTATCGAACTTGTCGCCCCCCACAACTTCCCAGCCAGCGGAGCTCTTTCTGAAACAGTAAGGTTGACCATGTTTGCTGTCGAACCAACATCCAGTCAATGTTTCCGATATACCTTGAAGCACTGCATCATGTCCGACTAGAACAATGGTCGAACCGACTTCCTGAAGTGTTGTAAGCCGATCCAAAAGCGCTTTGCAACGAGCGAGAACGGAAGCCCAGGATTCTCCGTCTGCTGGAAGGATTTCCGCTAGCTGTTCCTTACGAGTAATTCCGTGTTCAAGCATGGTATCCTTGATCGGTTTCCCGTCCAAACTCCCGAAGTCGCACTCTATTAGGTCGTCCTCAACCTCGATGAGGTTAGAGCTGGCAGGGAACGTCAATGTCGCGGTCTCTAGTGCCCGTCGCAGTGGACTGACCATCACCCTCGAAACAGGCAAACTTACCATTTGGCGCGAGGCCGCACGTGCTTGTTCTCGTCCGGTTTCGTTCAAAGGAACATCGCTTCGACCCTGAAACAAACCTGCTCGATTCCAGTCTGTCTCCCCATGG
Organism: Microvirga sp. GN3; assembly: GCF_055792825.1. Lineage (NCBI taxonomy): Bacteria > Pseudomonadati > Pseudomonadota > Alphaproteobacteria > Hyphomicrobiales > Methylobacteriaceae > Microvirga > Microvirga sp. GN3. The sequence continues at coordinate 30,155 of NZ_JBVVAK010000077.1, read as the reverse complement.
CGAATGAAAACGAACGGTTGAAGCTTGATCACGGTGGGACTGTTGCATTAACCTTGGCAGTTTAGAGGATGGCGGCTAGGTGAGGAGCCGTCCTGTTGTCTTTGTTCAAGCGCCGTCGTTTCCCAGTCGAGATCATCCTGTTGTGCGTTCGCTGGTACTGCAAATATGGGATCAGCTACCGCGACTTGGCTGAGATGATGCAAGAGTGCGGTGTCAGTGTCGATCCCTCCACGATCTTTCGCTGGGTTCAGCGCTACGCGCCCGAGATTGAGAAGAGGGCTCGCCGCTTTCAAGGTTCCCGTTCCGGATCATGGCGCGTGGATGAGACTTATGTGCGAGTCGGTGGGCGCTGGAAATACCTGTTCCGCGCCGTCGACAAGCACGGGAAGCTGATCGACTTCATGCTGTCCGATCGGCGCGATACTGGAGCGGCGTACCGCTTCCTACGTAAAGCCCTGAAGGTGATGAGGGATCATCCGCCATTCTCGATCACGACCGACAAACTGGCATCGTACCCGAAGGCAATCCGACGACTGCAGCGCGACGAGTTGCTGTTGGAAAGCGTCGAGCACCGGACGTCAAAATACCTCAATAATGTCATCGAAGCGGATCATGGCGCGCTCAAGCGCGTAATCCGGCCAACGCGCGGCTTTCAAAGAATGACAACAGCCTACGCGACACTGAAGGGCTTTGAAGTCATGCGGATGATCCGCCGTGGCCACTGCATTCTGCGAGAGGCAGGAGCGAAAGGCGAAATCCGTCTCGTCAACCGGTTGTTCGGCCTTGCAGCCTGAACGACCCGTTCGACTGCGTTCATTGTGCCTTATCAGAGTTACTGCAACAGTGCCAGAGGGGACAGGCACTCCTGAGCTGACATCGAGATGATCCACATGATGCGAAAAGAACAGGGGAAATATGCCCGCAACCGGCAGCCGTCATTGGCCTAGCTATTCGAGGTGCTCGCCGCATAAACTCGGGATGGGAGCCGCTCGCCCAATCAGCCCAAGTTAAATTTGCGACATATCCTGCTGGAGCGCCTGCAGGCTCAAAGCCACAATATCGGAAAGGTCGATAGTCTGATCGGTTTTGCACCGCGCGCCGCCATCGGCCATCGGCAAGCGCTCAACCAGCGCGAGGAAACCTGCTTCCCTGATGGTGTCTTGACCCAAATAATCCGCTAGACCGCTTTCTTAGTTATGACGCCCCGAGTGTTCGCATGACAGAGGCCGACAGCATTCACCGAGGGAGAGATCCCCGTCTTACACTCGACGAGAAGACGGCTCTTGCCGCGCTCGAACCGCGTCTCGGCCACACCTACCTCATGCAACGCCTCAGGCGAGAAGCGGAGTATGAAGCTCTCGCGCTGCGCCAGCGAACTCAACTCCTCAATCGTGAGCACTGGCTCTCCTCGGTCCAAAGCGCCTTTCGGCTACATGCGGCGACAGATCATTTCGACCGGGGCAATGAGGTCCTGCTCTAAACCTGCAAGCATGTTCGCTATCTTTGTCGGGGCGTCCTGTCCCATCAGAATGTGAAGTCCGAGTGGAGGTGGGCCGCTCTCGGCCATCCTGGCTCGCATCCTCTGAAACAACTCGATGGCAAAGTCTCGCCGCGCCCGCTCGGACACGATCTCGAAGCCAGCATCTAGCAAGGCTTGTCGGTAGGTTTCCGGTCTCTCAAGAAAAGAGGTCTCGTTGGTCGCAGCCCAAGGGACAGGGAAGGTGATCTCCCCATCGCTAGTCTGCATCACGTCGTAGATCGCGAACAGTCCTTCCGGCTTGAGCACTCGGTGGACGCCTGCACAGAGGCGCTGCTTGTCAGGAATGTTCATACCAACGTGCAGCAGGGTGATCCGGTCGAAGCTCTCGTCGGCGAAGGGCAGATCAAGTGCATTCGCGACTCGAAACTCAACCTGATCGGACAGGCCGACAAGCTTCGTCAATGACGTGGCAACCTCGACGTATTCCGGTGTGAGGTCGATCCCGACGACACGGCAGCCGTATCGTCGGGCAAAGAACCGTGCAGCACCGCCGATCCCGGAGCCAATGTCGAGCAGGACTCCACCAGCACCAAGATCAAGGTGATCGGCGATATCAGCGGTCGCCTCATGACCACCGATATGGAACTCGTCGATCCCGGCGAGGTCCTCCGGGGTGACATTGGAGCGATCCCGGCCCATGGCATTGAGCCCTGCTAGGATCGCAGCTTCCAGTGAACCGTGGGAGTAGTGCTGCGCGACCTCTCGATCAAGTGTTGTCATTGCCACCTCCACACTCATGGTGCTCGGGATCAGGCGCACCTTTCGGGCTGTCGATCCGGCTGCGCCAGTGGCATGACGATACCTCAAATCCGGGGTCGGTTCAGCCTTTGCGAGAGCATCCCAAGGGCTGTGATGTGGGAGCACATGCTCCTGGGGCTGGTCCGGTTCGCCGGTCCTTGGGAATATCTGTGACGTGGAGCGGATGGGTTACGGTCAGAGGAAATGCTCGTTCCCGATTTCCATTGCCAGCTTCAAGTCGCGTCCAACCTTCGCCCAGATCACGACATACTTGCCGGTGATCTCCTATGACAGCCCAGCGGTCAGTCTGGTGGTGCTCCACGCCAGTCACATTGAAAGACCTGCACCGGCTGGCGGAAGCCCTTCAAGCTTTGCAAGCCGCAACCGACAAAGCCAGCATCGTCCTGGCATTCCTCCCAGACCGTACTTGAGACCAGAATCTGATCAGCGCTGGCTGCGTTACATAGCCGAGATGCACGCTGCACAGTCGATCCGAACAGATCACGGCTTTCCTCGATAGGCTCCCCACAATCCAGGCCGATGCGAATGTGGATCGGCTCTAAAGCTGCCCGGTTGTAGCGCTCAAACGACTGCTGGATCGCCCTCGCGCATTCGACTGCCGCCTGGGTCGAGTCGAAGGAGGCCATGATACCGTCGCCCAGGTGCTTGACCTCACGCCCTCCATACCGGGCCAGACCACGGCGTACCAAGGCGTCATGGGCTCGCACAAGCTCGGTGGCCGCCGCATCCCCCAGCCGCGCCGTCATCTCGGTGGACTCCACCATGTCGGTAAACATCACGGTCCGGTGCGCTGGCTCTGCGAGGGCGATGGTGGATTGCGCTGTAGGCTGAGGGTCGCTGATGCGGCCCAGGAATGCCTCAACAGCCGAGAGGGACACTTCAATGATTTCCCCGGCCACATGCCCGTGGGCTTCCCGATGCACCTGCTGCGCCGTCTCCTTGTCAGGGGCGTCAATCAGGCAAAAGGTGGTTCCGCGATCCTCGTCAAACCAGTAGGTGAGGAACTTGACTCCGTAGCGGTCCTGAAGGGCCAAATCCTTGAGGTGCGCCTCGGCGACTTCAATGGCGCTTGTTCCTTTCAGGTCATGGCGGTCGAGGAAAATAGGCATGCCACTCCCCCTCTCTGCGGCTCAGTCGCGCGGCGATGGTCACGCCGTCCCCGAGCAGATCGTCTCCTGAAACTATCACGTCACCTATGTGTATCCCTATCCTGAATTGGAGACGCTCCTTCTCGAACCGGTCCTGATCGCAATTGACGCAAGCTCGCCCTGCATCGGGGTCGCACACCGGACGGCATCTGCATCACCTGACATAGACTGCCTGATAGGCGCAGCCACCCACACGCGCCGCAAATAGCCGGATATTTCAGGACATAGCGTCCGGCTCATCCGGTTCAGCGACATCGTTTCCGGAGAGGGGAGCATTGGCCTTCGATGCGGGGCTGAACCGCTCGCGCAGGACCACATCCTTATCGACCCGCTCGGCCTTGTCCTCGCGAACTTCCCGCTTGGCGCGGCGAAGCTGTTTGCCGACCTTGTCGAGAGCCGCATTGAAGGCGAGATAGATGTCCTTGTCTTTGGCCTCGGCGCTCTTCGTCGGCAAGCCACCCATCTGCATGTTCACACTGCAACGGTAGGTGATCCCTTCTTTGCTGAAATGAGCGGCGGCGGTGTTCAGTCGCCCGAAATACTTGCTGGCCACCCGCAGGATGTTCTCCCGCGCATAGCTGGGGAGCCCATCGCCCAGGTGGACATTCGAGCTTTGGATGGTGATCGCTTTATCGACGCTCTCTAGCTTCATGGCAGCCTCCCTGTCAGGTCTCCAGGTGAGCGGTCCCGAGATGTGCCGTTCTCAGTCCGTGCGGAACTTCTTCTGTCTATGTAGTTTGCTTCCAGCAGACCTCCAGGAGGCGATCATGAGTTGGGGTCACGTCCAGGCGCACTGGAAGCAGTTCCGAGTCACGTAAGGCTCCGGTGGGAGCGGATCACGGACAAGGATATTGCCCGCATCAAAGGCCATCGCGAAATGCTCATCGCATGCCTGCAAGAGCGCTATGGCTATGCTCATGATCGGACGCAGGAGGTCCGAGAGTGGGAGCACCATCTCTAGGCTGAGCATCGGAGGGTGAGATGACCGACACGACCGTGACTAAGGTGAGCAGTGCCCACTCACCGACTGGCGACCAAGGCGGGGTCTGCCTTGCATCAGGCAAGCGGGTGTCCATGCGGCTGTGGCGGGACGAGCCGCCTACCCAGGACAAACCCAGCCGCAAGCACGAGTATGAAGCGGTCGGCTACGTGATCTCCGGACGGGCCGAACTGGAGATTGAGGGGCAGACCGTGCGGCTGGAACCGGGGGCTCGTGGGTGGTGCCCGCAGGGGCCGAGCATACCTACCGCATTCTGGAGACGTTTACAGCCGTTGAGGCGACCGCTCCTCCTGCTCAGGTACATGGGCGTAAGCAGTCTTAGCGTCACGACGCCAACCGCCACGGTTAGCTGTACTTGACCCCTTTCAAGCTTTTGAGAGCCTTATCGCACCGCTCGACGTGATCGCGAGCCCGCCGTTGCATCTCAACGGTATTGTGGCAGGGTTCATCAACCTCTTGCTTGCAGAATGGGCAGATCATCGGACTGGCCTCTCTGGTGGTGGGATGTGGTAGGCCAACAGCAGTGCGGGATCAGGGTTCCCCTGTGTTACTGCACAATTCTTGACCGAGGATCACTTTGAGCTAACGCATTGTCGAAGACCAATGCACAGCGAGGAGGCGGTGCGGGAATACGCACCGCCTTACAGATGATTAGCACTCGGTTTTCTGCTTCGTGGTGGTGCCTGTCGCGTCACTGGTCTGCTTCATCGTTGTCGAGCAACCGGTGCTTCCAGTCGTGCCAACATCCCGGTTCTCAATCACGACGTTCTTCTGGTCGGGCCCAGATGCTGCATCACCTGCCGCTCCGCCGACGCCTGCACCCACAGCGGCCCCAACCGGACCGCCAACGACAGCACCTGCCGCACCGCCTGCGGCGGCACCGGCTGCTGCACCTCCCGGGTCAGCTAACGCCAGGGTCGGGAGCAGGAGGGCGGCTGCAAGAACACCGCATTTCATATCTACACGCATGACTTTTCTCCATACGAGCCAATCGCAAACTGCGATCTGCTGCCAACTTAACGGCAGCCGCCCGATGGTGTTTCAGCTTGGCGGTTTGGGCTTAGGGGGCTGCGAAGCAAGTAACTTCACCTCCAGAATTTGCCGCTGTAAAGACAATAACTCGTCTCAATTGCGGGAGGAGCGCCTTGCCAAAGTTGAACAAGGAGCATAGGTGATGCCAAGATCACGGGCATCTATTGTGCTGCACAGGCTGTCCTGGCTGATCCTGTTAGAACGTCATCTTGTTCTACTTCCCTCCCGAAAACAATTCCCGTGTGGTCAAGGACAAGAAAACTATGGGTGAGAGCACAACCGCTCCGAACTACATCGAACTCTCGGCTGATATCGTCTCGGCTTATGTCAGCAACAACTCAGTTCCCGCCGCCGAACTGCCGTCGCTGCTCAACTCCGTCTATGCCGCTCTGACGAAGACCGCACAGGGGCAGATGGAGGAGCCCAAGGCTGAGTTGGTGCCTGCGGTTCCGGTACGGAAGTCCGTCACTCCGGATGCGATCATCTGCCTGGAGGACGGAAAGTCGTTCAAGTCACTCAGGCGCCATTTACGCACAACCTATGACATGACACCCGAGCAGTACCGCGCCAAGTGGAACCTGCCTGCTGACTATCCCATGGTCGCGCCGAACTACGCTAGTCGGCCCTGAACAATGCAGTTTGCTCAGGCGGCAATTGGATTCCAGGGTTCGGGGAAAGTATCCGATTGCGCGGATGAGCCCATTAGAGCCGCCGTGAGCCAAGCGATAAACAGTCTGAGCCACGTCAGTATCAGCCGCAGATTATGACCGGCGGCCACCAGCAGCGCATTGATCGCGTCGCCGGCGGCGCCGAGCAGGTGGTTGCGTCCCAGCCGCCCGTCCGCCTTCATGTGCCCGATCATCGGCTCGATCGCAGACCGGCGTCTCAGCTCGCGCTTGATCGTCGGTGTGAGGCCACGCCGCTGCCGGGTGATAAACACCCGATCCGTCTTGGCGTAGTCATGCCCGCGATAGCCCTGGTCGACGTAGATGCGCGAGGGCTCCACGTCAGTCATGGCCACGACCTGATCCATCGTCGTGGTGAGCGTGTGGCCGTCATACGGATTGCCCTCCAGTGCCTTGGAGGCGAGCACGAACCCTTCGCGGTTGGTCACCGCCAGCGCGACCTTGCAGCCGAACTCGTACGGCCGATGCGCCTTGCCTTTGGCGATGCACACCACCTCGGGCGCATGCAGGCTGTAGAGCTTGTTCTGGCTCGTGCGCTCCTGCGTCAGAAGACGCTCTACGAGGCCCAGCAGAGGAGCAAACCGGCATGAGAGAACCTCATCCCCGGCGACATCGCGATAGACCCGGCCGAGATAGGTCTTCAGCCACTTCAGTTCGCGCCGCATGCGCCGCGTCTGACGGGCATGGGCATACCGCCCCACCTGCACGGCGGCGCGTTTGGCCAGACGGGTGTGGGCCTGACGCAGCGCGAGGCCGCACTTCCTGGCCTGCCGCACCAGAGCCTGCAAGGCCTTGAGATAGAGCTTCGCGTCGGTCGGATGAGTGATCGCCTTGGGCTGCACGGTGGTGTCGACGCTGATCCGCTCTAAACTCGAGGGCCGCACCGCGCCGCTCTCCAGCCCGGCCTGGATGGTGGCCGCCAGCAGCTTCTCCAGTCCCTCGGGTCCGAGCCGCTTGCGCCAGCGCGTCAGCGAGCTGGGATCACACGGCAGCTCATGTTGGAAATACTCGCAGCCGCAGAACCACTGCCAATACGGATTCTCGATCCAGCGCTGCACCACCGCCTCATCGGACAGGTTGAAGGTATGCTGGAGATACGACAGTCCGATCATCAGGCGCGTTGGCTTCGCGGGCCGTCCGAGCGGGCGGTAGAAGCGACCAAACTCGTGGTCGAAGCGGCGCCAGTCGATGAGAACGGCGAGCCGATACAGCTCGTGGCGGGGATCGAGGATCTGATCGAGACGGCTGCGGTAGAGATCGCCGGAACTCGGCAGCGTCGGCTTGGGTCCCATGGCAAAACACCAGGTTTAAGCGGGTCCATCCCCAGATGCTGGCATTTTGCAATGCTTCGTGACGACGAAGAATCCTTCTGCCCCAACAAGTTGTGGGTTATTCAGGGCCGACTACGCTAAGGCGCGCTCTGAGCGGCACCGTTGCATTAACCTCGGCCGTATAGCGAGGAGCGGTTCATCAAGGATCCGCTCCCGTGTCTCTGTTCAAGCGCCGTCGCTTCCCGGTTGAGATCATCCTGCTGTGCGTGCGCTGGTACTGCAAGTATGGGATCAGCTATCGCGATCTCGCCGAGATGATGTCCGAGCGCGGTGTCGCCGTTGATCCATCCACGATCTTTCGTTGGGTTCAGCGCTATGCTCCGGAGATCAAAAAGCGAATTCGGCTCTACCAGGGACCTCGCTCAGGCTCCTGGAGAGTGGACGAGACCTATGTGCGGGTTGGCGGACGCTGGAAGTACCTGTTTCGCGCGGTCGACAAGCACGGTCGGTTGATCGCCTTCATGCTGTCCGATCATCGGAACACCAACGCCGCTTATCGGTTCCTGCGTAAGGCCATCAAGGCGATGAGCACCTATCCACCATCCTCGATCACGACGGATAAGCTGGCGTCGTATCCCAAGGCAATCCTGCGCCTGCAGAACGAAGGGCTTCTGCCGATCGATGTGGTACACCGCACCTCGAAATATCTGAATAACATCCTTGAGGCGGATCATGGCGCGCTCAAGCGCGTCATCCGGCCGACACGCGGCTTCCAGACGATGAGAACCGCCGTTGCAACCCTGACGGGTTTTGAAATCATGCGCATGATCCGCCGTGGTCACTGCATTCAGCGGGAACATCGAGTGACTGGCGAAATCCGTCTCATCAATCAGCTCTTCGGTCTTGCCGCCTGAGCGGCCCGTTAAACTGGGTCCATTATGCCGTTTTCAAGTTACTGCAACGGTGCCCGTAGCAGGCGGGGTAGGGTGATCGCACCTGGTGCGGTCACCGCAGGCCTGAGGGCGCACTCCGTCATCGTCTGGCTCCCTGCTCCTGTTGAGGGCATGTGGTCCTCTGTCAGGGGCCTCCTCTGACGATGGCCTCGGACTCGATGATGCGCTCGCCGGGTGCGGCAGTGATCGCCGCCTCCAGCAAGGCCCTGGCGATCCGCTCATGCGGCACGACGCGGTAGCGGCGGGGCAGGACCGGCTCCGCCAGCCGCAGGAGCCGCATGGCTATGAACTCCGCAGGCCGGAACTCGCCGCGATCGCCGCCGATCAGGGCAGGGCGCACGATGGTCAAGGACGGGAACCCGATCCCCCGAAGCGCGTGTTCCACCTCGCCTTTGACCCGGTTGTAGAAGAAGCGAGAACCAGGATCCGCTCCCGTGGCCGAATTCAACGCGAAAGCGCGGGCGCCATGCTGACGGGCAAGCCGCGCCACAGCCAGCGGATAGTCATGGTCAACCCGGCGGAACGCCTCCTGCGAGCCTGCCTTGCGGATCGTGCTGCCCAAGGTGCAGATGACAGCGTCAACGGACCACCAGGTGGCATCAGCCGGCAGGTGCTCGAAATCGATCACCGAGTTTTCGAGCTTCGGGTGGGGCGGCAGCTCCCGTCTGGTTGGAGCAACAACCCGGATCACGCGTGCATCGGCCAATGCCTGCCGCAGGACCGCCCCGCCGACCAGGCCTGTTGCCCCGACCAGCATGAGGGTTGTCATGGCGAGCCGCCCGTTTTGCTGGGCACTGCTGCTTCAGCCAGCCTGCTCAAGAGCGTTCAAGACATGCCGGGCGACAAGCTCGGAGGATTGCGGGTTCTGGCCAGTGACCAGGTTGCCGTCCTGCACAGCAAAGGGCTGCCAGTCCGGCCCACGTTCGAACCGCCCGCCCAGCTCCTTGAGCCGGTCCTCCAGCAGGAACGGCACCACCTTTGTTAGCCCGACCGCTTCCTCCTCGGTGTTGGTGAAGGCGCTTACCCGGCGACCATCGACAAAAGGCTGCCCATCCTGCCGCGTGGCCTTCACCAGCCCGGCCGGGCCATGGCAGACCGCGGCCACAACCTTGCCCTCGTCGAACATCGATCCGACGATCCGCGCCAGTGTCTCGTCATTGGCCGCATCCCACATCGGCCCGTGCCCGCCCGGCAGGAAGATGGCGTCGAACGAGCCTGGATCCACGCTTGCAAGGGCAGGGGAGTTCTGGGCCGTCTGCATGGCGCCCTCGTCTGCCAGGAAACGGTGAACCGAGGCCGGAATTTCCTGCTGCTCCTCCGGCTTCTCGCCCGGTCCCTCACCGGCTTGAGCTGGCAGGCTGCGGGGATCCCACGGGATCGCCCCGCCCTTGATCGAGACGAGAGTGACCTCCGCGCCGCCGTCGAGCAGGGCGTAGTAGGGCGTGGCGAGTTCCTCCAACCAGACGCCGGTACGGTGGCCGGTGGATCCCATCTGGTCATGCGAGGTGGCGACCACGAGCACTTGAGGGCCAGGCATGTCTTGCTCCCGGGTGAGGGCAGTACGCCGTCAACGCCAGACGCTTGGAACAGGTCCGGCCACAAGCTCAATAACAAGACTGGAGAAGCGTCCTACAGAGCTTGTGAGGACTTGATGTGTCTCAGCAAGGACCCCGGCTTGCCGCAATGCGTTAAGTTGCGCGACTTCACACGGGAGGCGCCTGCGAGTTTCAACTGCGGCGCTGAAAGCCGGCGTGCTGGCCGCCCTGACGGTGGGGCAAGAAGCGCCGTGTCCTGCTCGTCCAAACGGCACCCTTCGCTCTGGACGAGCATGCAGGCAAGGATTGGGGAGACGAACAATGAGAGGGATCATTCTGCATGCACCGGGTGGACTCGATCGGCTCGAGCTGGTCGACATGCCCGATCCCGGTGCTCCCGGCCCAGGCGAGATCCGGGTCAGGCTTTACGCGAGTTCGCTCAACTATCACGACTACGGCATCGTGAGCGGACGGATGCCAACGGCAGACGGGCGCATTCCGATGTCCGACGGCGCCGGCATGGTCGAGGCGGTAGGCGAGGGCGTGACCGAGTTCAAGGCCGGTGATCATGTCGTCTCCTGCTTCTTCCCGGGCTGGCTCGAGGGGCCGCCGACCGTGTCAGACTTCTCGACCACCCCAGGTGATGGCGTCGATGGCTATGCGCGGGAGGCCGTGGTGCGACCAGCGGCCTGGTTCACCCGAGCTCCAGAAGGGTTCAGTCATGCCGAGGCGGCCACGCTGACGACAGCCGGGCTGACGGCCTGGCGGGCCTTGGTGGTCAATGGTGGGCTCAAGGCCGGAGATGTCGTGCTGGTGCTCGGCACCGGCGGTGTCTCGATCTTTGCCCTCCAGATCGCCAAAGCGATGGGCGCGACGGTCATCGCCACCTCGTCCTCGGACGAGAAGCTGGAGCGGGTCCGGGCCTTGGGAGCCGACCACACCATCAACTACCGCCAGCATGAGGACTGGGGCGCCCGGGCACGCGACTGGACCGGCGGGCGCGGGATCGACCATGTGGTGGAGGTCGGCGGACCGGGCACGCTGGCACAGTCGATCACAGCGGTGCGGGTCGGCGGACACATCGCGCTCATTGGCGTGCTGACTGGCGGCGCCGGCGAGGTCGCGACCGGTGCCCTAATGGCCAAGCAGGCCCGGCTTCAGGGGTTGATTGTCGGCAACCGACGCCAGCAGATCGACTTCGTGCGGGCCATCGAAGCCACGGGCCTGCGGCCGGAGATTGACCGCAGCTTTGGCTTGGCCGAGATTGCGGATGCCTTCCGGTATGAGGAGTCAGGAGCGCACTTCGGCAAGATCGGCCTCGAATTCTGAAGCGTCTCGGCACATATCCCGTTCGACCCTCTCAGAAGGCCTCTGCCATGGCGTGCGAAGATCTCGTGGCGCAGTGTTTCATGGACGAGCAAGCACCGCTCGCTGTCCCTGAGTTGAACCGCGAGCGCACGCTCAGGTACCTGGAATGTTGCTATCGGCACGGACTGTCTTGGGACGATGCCAAGCAGCAGATTCAGGAGTTCCTGTACCAGCGCGGTGTGCCGCATCAGGGCATCGTGGGGCAGTTGGCGCTTGCCAAGCCGCTCCTGCAGCCGTGGCTCGACTAAGCTGAAGCGAAATCAACGAGAGGGCCGTCAGACCACACGGGCCGTTTCAGCCACAGAGGGGAGGGCAGGTCATCGGCGATCAGCAGACCTTCACACGGCCGCGCTTAAACGGCCGAGTTTGACCTTGAACAGTCCTTCCCTCACGTGGTCGAAAAGAGGCCCATGGAAGCACGGGTAGTTGGTCCTTAGGCTTTGGCCCAAAGCATCCTGGACATTTCCCGCACCTGACATTCGCACCCCTCCGGAGTATCATGCGGCATACAAGGAGGGATGTTCCATGAGCACCATCCCCGAATGGCATCTTGCCGGCGACTGGTTCGATATCTGCAGTTGCGACATTCCCTGTCCTTGCGAGTTCGCTCAAGCCCCCACTAACAACGCCTGCCAGGGCCTGCTCGCGTGGCATGTCCGGAACGGTCATTTCGGGCCCGTCCGCCTCGACGGCCTGAACCTGCTTGCTCTCGGAGCCTTCGAGGGCAATTTGTGGACCGGCGAAGCGAAGGCTGTCATGGGACTGTTCATTGACGAGAGGGCCGACGAGCCGCAGCGCGAGGCGCTGCAGATCATCTTCTCGGGGCAGGCTGGCGGATGGCCCGCGAGCTTCGCCGCCACGATCGGCGAGCTGCGGGGCATCGAGTTCGTCCCGATCACGTTCGAGGTCGCCGACGACCTGGGCTTCTGGCGGGCCGAGATCCCGGGCAAGGTCGTGGGGCGGGTAGAAGCCTTGACCGGGCCCACCACGCCGCCGGGGCAGCGCGTCCAGACGATCAATCCGCCCGGCTCGGAGGTCGGGCCAGGGCAGGTCGCCACGTGGGGCCGGTCGGTCGAGGCCCGGACGGAGGGATTCGGCTTCCAGTGGACGGGCGAGAGCCGGTCGAGCAAGCACATTCCGTTTGACTGGTCCGGCCCGGCTTCGGCCTAGCCGCAAGGGAGGCCGGCTTGGCAGGACAAGGCGCTAATCATACCGAGCGTTTCCCTGGCCAGGGTACGATCGGTCTTCTCAGGCACGCGCGCCTGTCGCTTCTCATTTCCTTGGTTGTGCTGACGACCGCCGCCTGGGGGTTGATCCTGTACGAGGCGCTCACCATGGATATGCCGGCAGGGATGGCTGATCTTGGCAGCCTGCCTTCCACCGGCATGGATGGGATGGCCATGGCGGGAGTGCCCGCTGCCGGCTTGTCAGTGACGGGAGCCGCCATTTTCGTTGCGATCTGGACCGTCATGATGGCCGCGATGATGTTGCCGGCCGCCGCGCCGATGATCCTGACCTTCGCCCAGGCCCAGGCTCGGCGGAACCGGGCGGTGCTCGTTCCCACCTGGATCTTCGTTGCAGGCTATGGGCTGGTCTGGCTGCTCGCCGGGTGGGTTGTCTACCCCATCGTTCAATGGGGCCATGACATGGCTTCCTCCCCGGTCGCGACGGGCTCGCTCGACTGGGCGCCGCTTGCCTTTGCGGGCATCTTGATCGTTGCCGGGTTGTACCAATTGACCCCGCTCAAGCGCCTGTGCCTGAGCCATTGCCGCTCGCCGCTGGCCTTCGTGGCGCTCCACTGGCGTGAGGGACGGAGCGGCGCTCTGCGGATGGGAGTCTTGCATGGGCTGTACTGTCTTGGTTGTTGCTGGGCCCTGTTCGGGATCCTGGTGGCCGCAGGTGTCATGAACCTGGCCTGGATGCTGCTGCTGACTCTGCTGGTCTTCGCCGAGAAAGTGCTCCCTTGGGGCTGGCGTCTTTCACCCATCATTGGCGTGGCTCTCGTTGCCGGCGGGTTGACTGTCGCCGGTGGAATGCTGCCGGTGTCCTGGATGGCCGCCTGACCGCGTCGAACCAGCCCATGTTCTCTGGCCGTTGACCCTGCAGGAGCGTCCTTCAGTTTGCCGCTTTCTCAGGAAAACTAAGGAGATCGGCATTCTTCGGCGAGTGTTGCGTCTGGCGGTCGGTCTGATCGCTCCCCTGGAGGCTCGACCTCGCGATCCAGGTGCCCTTTCGCACATCGAGCTGGTTATCGCCTTGGTATCCGTGAGGCAACTTGCTTCTTGCCTGCGGATCGCGTTCTCCATCGGCAACCTGATGGAGCAGAGTTCAACCGGAAATAGGTCAGACCCTCGCCAGCTGAATACGGCCAAGCTTGCAGGACGTGAGCCATGGAAATGCATCAGGTGAGGTATTTCCTCGCCCTGTGCGAGGACCTGAACTTCACCCACGCAGCCGAGCGTTGTCATGTGGCCCAGCCCTCCTTGACGCGAGCGATCCGGCAACTGGAACAGGAACTCGGGGGTGAGCTCTTCCACCGCGAGCGGGCTCACACGCACCTGTCGGAGCTTGGCCGGATCGTCCGCCCGCATCTGGAGCAGGTCTACCGCGAGATGCAGGAGGCCAAGCGTCAGGCAGGGGATTTCGCCAGGCTCGAGCATACTCCTTTGAAGCTCGGCATCATGTGCACAATCGCTCCCGATCAGATCGTCGATCTCGTCGGTGCGGTACGGACCCGTCATGAAGGGGTCGAGCTGAAGATGGCCGATGCCAATGCCTGGGAGTTGGAAGAGCGTCTCCTCCAAGGCGACCTGGAGGTCGCCATCTACTGCATTCCCGGCAAGGAGCCGGACGAGCGGCTCCATGTCCTTCCGCTGTTTCGCGAGCAGATCGTCGCGGCGCTCGGATCACGCCATCGCCTGGCGAGCCGGAACGCCGTCCGGGTGAAGGATCTGGACGGGGAGTGCTATATCCACCGTACGAACTGCGAGTTCGCGGGCTACGCTGATCCGGTGTTCCAGGCGCAGAATGTCAAATGCACGGCCGTCTATTGGAGCGAGCGGGACGACTGGACGTTGGCGATGGTCGCGGCTGGCCTGGGCTGGGCCTTCATGCCGGCCAACTCGGTCACTCATCCGGCTGTGGTCGGCCTGCCGATCATCGAGCCCGAGTTCTGGCGCGAGGTGAATCTCGTCACCGTGCGGGGCCGACCCCACTCGCCGGCCGTTGGGGCGCTGGTACGCGAGGCCATGAGCATGCGTTGGTTCGGCAGGCGGGCTTTGGCCGTGGAGCGTTCCAGAAATATGCCGGAACCAGCCGATCTGCCCATTCCGAGCTGACGAGTCGGCAGTACTGTGTGCCACCCAGCGACGTCACTGGCCGACATGGGTCACCTGGCCCGGCCTGACGTCCTTGCCACTGCTCCTCATGCTCCCGATTTTGTAACCAGAACGGGGGTTTCGCGATAAAGGTCCGGAAACAGCTGCTTCAGATCGGCGACCTTCGGGAGATCGTTGATGACGATGTACGGATAGCGAGGGTGCAGAGTCAGAAAGTCCTGATGGTAGGCTTCTGCCGGATAGAACCCGGTCAGCCGGTCCGCCGTGGTGACGAGCGGCTTTGGAAACACCCGGGCCCGATTCAGCTGATCGATGTAAACCCGTGCGACCTCGAGCTGGGCGTCGTTTGCTGCGAAGATCGCGGAGCGATATTGTGATCCGACATCGGGCCCCTGCCGATTGAGCTCCGTCGGATCATGAACCACCGAGAAGTAGATCTGCAGGATCCGGCCCAAACTGACCTGGTGAGGATCGAACGTCACTTTGACGGACTCCGCATGGCCGGTCTGGCCCGCGCTGACGGTCTCGTATTGCGCGGTGTCCGCAGTTCCGCCGGAATAGCCGGAGACGGCGCTCGTCACGCCTTTCACATGCTGGAACACGCCCTGGACGCCCCAGAAGCAGCCGCCCGCCAGGACGACGGTTTCGGAATTCGCGCCGAGTGGCTCATCAATGGACGGTGGTGGGATGATGACCGCGGCATTGGCGGACAGATCCACTAAGTGCCAGAACCCGAATCCGACGACGGCAGCCACCAGAGCCGGCCCACCGATTGTCTGCTTCAGATGCCGATGAAGAGCTGTAGCGAGCCTGTTGACACTTGCGTTCGATGACATTGCTTGCTCCTTCAAAACCCGAAACGCGGCAGGTCCAACCGGCGGTGTTTGCCGAAATGACAAAGAAAGCCAGTCAGATGCCTGCGTACCATTCATAGCCGCGGTCTTCCCAGAAGCCGCCGCGGCCAAGACCGATCCCAGCAAGGCTCTCCACTAGCTCGATCCTCATGATGTACTTGGCCATCTTATAGCCGAGCTGACGCTCCACCCGCAGCCGCAGCGGCGCCCCATGCGGGACCGGGAGCGGATGGCCATTCATGTCGTAGGCCAGGATCGTCTGCGGGTGATAGGCATCCTCGAAGCCGATGCTTTCGTAATACTGCCCATTGACACCTGCCCCCAGCTCCAGCGTGTCGGCGCAGCGGAAGACGACATAGCGTGCCCGGGCCTGCACCCCGGCCTGTTCCAGCACATGCGCCAGCGGGACGCCTGTCCATTTGCCGATGCAGCTCCAGCCTTCGACGCAGTCATGCCGCGTGATCTGCGTGCGCGAGGGCATCGCCCGGAGCTCAGCGAGAGAGAGCTGTTGCGGGCGCTCGACCAATCCGTCGACCTGCAGCCGCCAATCGGCGAAGCCTTTCTCGGCGAGGGCCTGATAGTCGAAGTCATCGACCGAGGTCGAGCCGTTGGCCCTGAACACCGGCGAGAGATCCGCTTCCGTGTATTCGCGGGCAAGCGAGCCCGAGCCCAGCAAAAACCGTTGCGCCCGCGAAGTGGCGCGCTCGGCGCTTTCCAGGATCTGCCGGAACCAGGGCGTTTCGGACAGGCGATCGCAGCCACCGAGCGCCAGCGTTCCCGCCAACGCGGCGCTCCGTTTGAGAAAGCTGCGTCGCTCAGGATCAGGTTGCATGAGTGCCTCCCGGGAGGACGTAGGTTCCGGTGATCATCGAGCGCAGGTTGTTCCAGGCCCCCGACAGCAGGACCATCGCAACATGCACGACGACGAAGAGCACCAGCCCGGATGCGGCCAGGAAGTGGATCGTGCGGGCGGATTGCCGTCCGCCGAAGAGGGTGAGGAGCTCCGGAACGGCGGCGTTTATTCCGGGCGACATGGTCAGGCCGGTGAGTACCACCAGCGGCAGCAGCACAAGGGCGACGGCCAGATAGGCCAGCTTCTGGAGCACGTTGTAGTGCCGGGCCTCGTCACCGCGCGGGAACCGCAGGAGCAGGTGCTCCCGGATCGTATGTCCGATCTTCCTGAACTGCAGGCGGGTCGGCAGGAGATCGCGGCGCAGATGGCCGCTGGCGAGACCGTAAAGGAGATACACGCCGCCGTTGAAAACGAGCAGCCAGGCGAAGAAGAAGTGCCACCGCCTTCCAGTCGACAGATCCTGATAGGTCGGAATCGTCATCCAGGATGGGAAACCGCGCGCCCAAACCTGTCCTCCGGGCCCGGTTGAGGCGCCGAGGAAGCCCGTGGTGTCGAACGCATGTCCGAAGATCTGCGTGACACCTTTGATCCCGGCCTCATCGCTGTTGGTTGCCGTCAAGGCCAGGAAAGGGTGATCGAAGGCAGAGGCTTGGCCCCAGTAGAGCGCTGGATGAGCATTGAAGATCTGGAGGCCACTCATCAGCAGGATCAGCAGGCAGACGGCATTGATCCAATGGGTCACGCGGACCGCGATGGAGTGCCGGCGGATGGAAGCCGTGGGTTGCTCGACCATGGTCGTCTCCCGTTGCGATGGCTCCATGCGATGGCCACGGTACACCCAATCCCCATGCGCTGATGCACAGGCCTCAACACGATTGTGTGACCGTGATGCTCCATGGTGCCGATACCCAGTGCCCGTCGGTTTGTCGCCTCAATGGGCGGTCCAGCCACCGTCGATCGGCAGGGCCGCACCCGTGATCGAAGCGGCGGCATCACTCGCCAGGAAGGTGGCGAGAGCCCCGATTTCCTCGACCATGGCGAAGCGCTTGTTCGGCTGCTCCGCCAGCAGGATGTTCCGGATCACCTCTTCGCGCGGACGGCCATGCGTTTTCGCCTGCTCCGCGATGTGCGCCTCGGCGAGCGGCGTCCAGACGTTCCCGGGGCAAATCGCATTGCAGGTGATGTTGTCCTCTGCCGTCTCCAAGGCGACCACCTTGGTCAGGCCCACGATCCCGTGCTTGGCCGCCGCGTAGGCGGATGTGAGAGGTGCGCCCACGAGCGCAAGGGCTGAGGCGATGTTGATGATGCGGCCCCCGCCTTGCCGGCGCATGGCCGGCAGGGCGAGACGGATGGTGTGAAAGGCGGACGACAGATTGATCGCCAGGACCGTATCCCACTTGTCGATCGGAACCTGATCGATCGGGCCAACGTGGAAGATCCCGGCGTTGTTGACCACGATGTCCAGGCGACCGAACGTCTCGAGGGCCAAGGTCACCATCCCGGCAATCTCGTCCGGCCTGGTCATGTCGGCGGCAGAGTAGATGGCTCTGGTGCCAGTCTCACGCTGCAGGCTTTCAACGGTGTCATTGATCTTGTCCGCCTTGCCGAAGCCGTTGAGAACCACCGACGCTCCGACAGAGGCAAATGAGCGTGCAACGCCAAGGCCAATCCCGCTGGTCGAGCCGGTGATCAGCGCCACCTTATTGTCCAGCATTCCCCTCGTGGCCATGATGGGACGGGAGACTTCAATGTCCATGACCGTTCTCCTGCGGCAGCTTGGTCAGTTCCAACCTTTTCAGGTTGATAATGAGCAGGCGACGTCGCGAACGGAAATGCCGTCCGGCTTTCATCTCGATAGCTGGCTGCTATGCAGACCTCGGTGTGTCCAACTATGGACTCAGCGTCTGCATGTGCCCCGCGATCTGTGGCCACTCGTGCTGCAGCGTCCGGGCCCCCATGAACAACGACAGGTGACCACAAGGTGCGACGGCTGTCCGGATCTGTCGCTCGGGAGTGCCGACCCGGTCTCGAACCGACAGCAGCTGAGGCGCAGGCGTGACATCATCATCCCGACCAGCCAGAAGAAACAGCGGCGCTTTGACGGCGGAGAGGTCAAGGAGCTGGCCAAGTGCCCGAAACTCGCCCTTGGCCAGCTCATTACGTCGGAACAACTGTTCCACGACTTGGAGGTAGAAGGCCCCTGGCAGATTGATCGGGCACTGATGCCAGTGCCGATAGCGCTCAACCAAATCTTCGCAGATGTCCGCACCAACCTGCAGGACCTGCTGCGTTGTCGGACGATCAGGTGGGGCGGCGCCCCACACCCCCAGCATACGAGAGCCCAGGATCAGCCCGTCGCCAGAATGAACCAGACCTTCGAGGATCGTCGGGGCGGTCGCCCGTGTGCCTGCAACCAGGTGTGATGGCGCAGCGTCAAGGTCGATCGGCGAGCCCACCAGAACAAGACTACGGATCATCTGCGGGAACCGTGCTGCGAGCATCAGCGACAGCCATCCACCCTGACACAGCCCGATCAGGTTCACCTGTCCCCCAAGGTCCTGCACTACCACCAACAAGTCGGCCAGATAACTGTCGATTGAGAGGAAGCGCATTGATGTCGTTGCCGATTTGCTCTCGACGAGACACACCTGGGCCAACCCCTCCCGCAGCAGGCTTTCGATCAGGCTGTGCCCTGGAGCGAGATCAGACAAGGTGGCGCCGTGCAGCGCGAAGGGCGCCACGACCAGCGTGGGCAAGCCTCCCGGTTCATGCGAGAATTCACGGACCCGGACAGTGGGCAAGTCCAGACGGACCCGGTTCGGGGTTGTCCAATCCGGCTCCGGTCCGATGGACTCGACAGGGCTCGCGCCGATGAGGGCCTGCCGGACAGCGTTCAGGGCAACCTCGCCCGCGCAGGTAGCCGCCACAACCGGCCACAGCCATGGGTTCCACAGGGGAGGCTCAGCCTTCATGGCCACATGCCTTTGCGGAGTGGTCGAGCCAATCGGTTCCGACCATCAGCTCCCTTTTGACTGCTTTTCAGGCCGCTGTCATCATCATGCCGGGCCGAGCCTCGTGCAGGATGAAGCCCTCCACCGGATCGAAGTCGCCCGACCACGGCGCCAGCTCCAGAACCCGGCTGGTGTCGGCATAGCCCGCCTCCCAGCGGCGGCGGATGCCGCGCGGACTGAAGTCGATGTCCTTGGTGTGGTCATCCCCCTCGAACGGCGGCGCCAGCAAGCGGACGACATGCATGCGAGTCAGGCAGCCGTAAGCCGCCAGCTCCCGCACAGCCGCCGTCTTCTGCTCCTTGTCCGGTAGCCGGCGCACGAGCTCGGCGATGACGTGGCGCAGCCGGTGAATCTGCTTCTGCCGGGCGATGTGGCTGACCGCGCGGCTAGAGTACTGGATGTCCTTCTGCCGGCTCATCACCTGCCAGATCGTGTCTGGCTCGGGTCCTTGCGGGTTCCAGATATGGACCGCGAAGATGACCGAATTCTTCCGCGGGTTGTCATCGAAGACGGCTTCAACCGGCGTGTTCGACAGGATGCCGCCGTCCCAGTAGAGATCGCCATCGATCCGAATGGCCGGGAAGGCCGGGGGCAAGGCACCGGACGCCATCACGTGCCGGATATCGAGATCCATGTCGCGGCTGTCGAAGTAACGCATCTCACTGGTGCGCACGTTGGCGACTCCAACCGTGAGACGCGTCTCCCTGCCGTTGATCCGGTCGAAATCGACCAACTCCGACAGGGTTCGGGCCAGCGGCGAGGTATCGTAATAGCCGGCGGTTTCCGATCCCAAGGGCATCTGGAGGCCCAGAAAAGCCGGCAGGTTCGGCCTGAAGAAGGCCGGAATGCCTTGGGTGATCGTCGTCAGGTTCGTGGCCAGCGGCCCCACGAGAGGCCAGGCGCCCAGGAGCTCCAGCCAGGGGCTGTGCTGCATGCGGCTCCAGAACTCCTGAAGCCGCTCCATGCGGTCCTCCGGGGCATTGCCGGCGATCAGGCTGGCATTGATCGCTCCGATCGAGGTGCCGATCACCCAGTCGGGCTCGACCCCAGCCTCATGCAGGGTCTGATAGGCACCGATCTGGTACGCCCCGAGTGCACCGCCGCCCTGGAGCACGAGGACGATCTGGCCGAGTTCCTTCGGGATGCGTCGCGGGCGGGCCGGTACGATGTTCGGGAGCCGCTGCTCGGTGATCGCGTCAGGGGGCGTTCCCGCCCGCTCGAGTTCGCTGATCACGGCTTCGTCGGAACCCTTGTCCGTCCTGAAGGTCTCAGGTGTGACATGCTTGAGCATGATGTCCTCCTCAATGGGCAGTCCAGCCGCCGTCGACCGGCAGGGCGGCGCCCGTGATGGAGGCGGCTGCATCACTGGCCAGGAAGGTGGCGAAGGCCCCGATCTCCTCAACGGTGGCGAACCGCTTGTTGGGCTGCTGCGCCAGCAGCACGTCGCGGATGACCTGTTCGCGCGGAATGCCGTGGGACTTGGCCTGGCCCTCGATCTGAGCCTCGACGAGCGGGGTGAAGACATAACCTGGGCAGATGGCGTTGCAGGTGATGTTCTGTTCCGCCGTCTCGAGCGCGACTACTTTGGTCAATCCCACGATCCCGTGCTTTGCCGCCACATAGGCGGCCTTGAACGGGGAGGCGACGAGCGCGTGCGCCGAGGCGATGTTGATGATGCGGCCGCCGCCCTGGCGCCGCATGGCGGGAAGGGCGAGACGGATGGTGTGGAAGGCGGAGGAGAGATTGATGGCGAGGACCGCATCCCATTTCTCGATCGGGAACTCGTCGATCGGGCTGACATGCTGGATGCCGGCGTTGTTCACGAGGATATCCAACCGACCGAAGCTCTCCAGGGCAAGATTGACCATTCCGGCGATCTCGTCCGGCTTGGTCATATCGGCGGCCGAATAGACGGCTTTGCTGCCTGTCTCATTCTGCAGGCTTTCGAGGGTAGTGTTGATCTCCTCGGGCTTGCCGAAGCCGTTGAGAACAACGGCGGCGCCGGCAAGGGCGAAGGAGCGGGCAATCCCGAGCCCGATCCCGCTGGTGGAACCGGTGACAATGGCGACCTTGCCGTCCAGGGCTCTCGCGGAGCCGGTCGCTGGTTGGGTGAGGGCGACGTTCATGATGGTCCTCCTGCAGGGTTGTCGTGATACGTTCCGGTGGCTGGTATCCGGCCCTCCGACGATGGCAGCGAGAGGCTCGGATCTGAAATGCCGGCTCGCTGTCGTATTGATAGAGACTCGCTATCGAGCCTCCCGCCTGCGCCTATTGGACCGCGGCCGGAGACGGGGGTGGAACATTGCGCCTTGCCTCGGGCACAGGCCCCTCGGACGCAGGTCGCAGCTGGATCGCAAGGAGTGCTGCCGCCAAGAGCGAGAGCCCGACGCCCGCGACGCAGGCCGCCCAGCCGTACCGGTCGAAAACCTGGCCCAGGATCGCACTGCCGACCAGCCCGCCCGAGAAGTAGGAGGCGAGGTAGAGGCCGCTCGCAGAGCCCCGGTCCGTCGTGGCCGCATGGCTGACGAACCCTGTGGCGGTTGCCTGGGCAAAGAAGGTGCCCACGCCCACCAGCATCAGGCCGATCAGGATTGCAGAAAGGCTGGGCACCACCAGGAGGGGCAGACCGAGTCCGGCAACAGCCAGCGATCCCCAGAAAGTGGGCCGGGTCCCGAACCGCTGCACTGTGCGGCCGGCCAACAGGGTGGTGATGATGGAAGGCGCAAAGACGAAGTAGACGAACCCGAGGCTCATCTGGCCGATCGCGATCGGCTCGCGGACCAGCACGAAGTTCACGTAAGTGAAGGTGCCGATGAAGGCGAACAGGATGCAGAAGCCGATCGCGAAGCTGGGGCGCAGGAGCGGGTTGCGCAGATGCTCGGCCCAGACGGAGAACGGTGACCGGTCGGGCTCGCCCTGATCCATCATCATCGCGGATTGCGTGAGCCAGACATAGGCGATCACGGCGCCGAGCAGGTTGAGGCCCGCCAGGGAGAGGAAGGTCGCTGGCAAGCCGAGATGGTCGGCAAGCCCCGCCGCCAGAAGCCGGCCGAAGAGGTTGCTGGCGACGTTGCCCGTGATGTAAGCCGCGAAGGCGCCGCCGGCGTCCATGGCGCTGCAATGCTCGCCGAGATAGGCGAGGGTGAGCGTGAAGGCGGACGCCATGCACAGCCCCTGGGCGATCCGCAGCACCGTGAAGGTCGTGAGATTGGGGGCGCCCGCCAGCAGGGCCGTCGGGATCGCCAGCACCGTGAGGCTGATCAGGATGCCGCGCCTGCGGTCGATCCGGTGGCTGAAATAAGCGACGCCCAAGCAGGCGACGGCCATGCCCATGGTCGTCGCGTTCACGGCAAAGCCCATCGCGGCGGGCGTCACGCCGTAGCTTTGGGCCAATGCCGGCAGGATGGCTTGCGTCCCGAATAGATCAACCACCGTCAGGAAGGCAATCAGGCCGATCAGAAGGGTTCGTTCGACCGTGCCGGCATGGTGTCCATGCATCGGCATGGCTTGGTCTTGGCTGGACGCTGTCATCATCGTCTCCTGTCGCAGGAGGGTGGTCTGGTGCTCGGTCCGACAGGCCGAGCACCAGCCGAAGCAGCCGGACCCGTCACATCATGTGTGGGTCCGCCATGTTGTGGAACACGTCGGAGGACAGCAGCACGACCGGGGCCTTGCCGGTGTTCTTCCACCAGTGCTGAACCCCGCTCTTCTCGACCGAAACCTCGCCGGCCTTGTGCACGATCGGCACGGAGCAGTTGCTGGCGTATTCCTCGATCGTGCCTGAGACGATGTAGATCAGGGCCGGGCGGTCCTCGTGGCTGTGCCAAGGCACGACGCCGCCGGGCTGGATCACCAGCTTCCGGGTCCGCAACTGGTGATCGGTCAGGTTCACCTTCTCCTTGGACAGGTCGACTGACGCCAGGACCGTGTCCGTGACGCCTTTGGGCTGTGTTTCGCCCTGTGTGCGGACTCCGGGACTGACCTTGTCCGCGGGGCATTCGCCGGCACTTGCGGGTACGGCCAGGACAGCACCCGTCAGGAGAGCAGCCGCACAAAGTCCCTGCCGGAGCATAAAGGAGCCTCGAATTGAGTTCAGCATATCCATGTCTCCTCTGTTCCGCTGCGCCCAGATGGAGGCACCCAAGTGGAGCCAGCGCGATGCGGTAGCGTCATGATCGGTCAGGCCAGGAGAGATTGGAAATGCCGAGTGAGCCTCGATTCCATAGCGAGAAGCTATCACCGCGGCGGACCGATCCGCGGTAGTCTGAGAATGACATCGCATGCAGGTCGTACCGGCATCGGTGGCACCGATCAGCCCATGGGGAGGATCCCAATGGAGATGCACCAGATCCGGTACTTCCTCGCCGTTTGCGAAGATCTCAATTTCACGCGGGCGGCCGAGCGCTGCAATGTCGCGCAGCCCTCCCTCACCCGAGCGATCAAGCTGCTCGAGGAGGAACTTGGGGGCGTCCTGTTCCATCGCGAGCGGAACAACACCCACCTGTCGGAGCTGGGGCGCATGGTGAAGCCGCATCTCGAGCAGGTCTATGCCCAGACAGAGGCAGCCAAACGGCAGGCTTTCGACTTCGCCAAACTGAAGAAAACCAGGCTGAGGCTCGGGGTGATGTGCACGATCCAGCCAGATGAACTCATTGACCTGGTCAGCGGTCTGCAGTTGCGGCACCCGGGAATTGAGCTTGAGGTGGTCGACGCCAGCGCGGCTCAGCTGGAGAGCCGGCTCCTGAACGGGGACCTTGAGGTGGCGATCTACTGCATCCCAGGGCAGGAGCCGGATGAGCGCCTGCATTACATGCCGCTGTTCCGGGAACAGTTCATGATTGTGGTGTCGCCCGATCACCCTTTAGCGCAGCGCAACACCATCCGCCCACGCGACCTCACGGGTGATCGCTATCTCAACCGGGTTAACTGCGAGTTCTACTGCTATGCCGGGGCGCTCTGGCGCGAGCATGGGTTCGAGGGCTGCGAAACTGTGTACCGGAGCGAAAGGGACGACTGGATTCTGGCTATGATCGCAGCCGGTCTCGGCTTTGGCTTCATGACGCAGAGCTGCGCCAAGCACCCTCTCGTGGTCTGCCGTCCCATGGTCGATCCCGAGTTCTGGCGCGAGGTGAACCTCGTCACTGTCCGCGGGCGTCCGCATTCACCCGCGGTGGGCGCCTTGGTCAAAGAGGCGATGCAGGCCCGTTGGCTCGGCCAACCCGCGATTGCAGCAAGTGTCGAGAAGAAGCGGATAGCTGTCGAGCAGCCATCCCTTGAGCTGGCCCAGTAAGAGCTATGCCGCTCCCTTCAGACATTCCCTCGTGACCTCGGCACCCTGAGCGCCAGTCTCGGGCTTCGGATCGGGACCCGTAATGAGGCGTGCGCCGCGCTGGAAGCTCACATAGGTCCAAGCCCAGTTCATCGCCACGACCAGCCGGTTGCGGAAGCCGATCAGGAAGTAGATATGGGCCAAGCTCCAGAGCCACCACGCCAGATAGCCGCTAAGGCGAAGCCGACGGAACTGCACCACCGCCTTCTTCCGGCCGATGGTGGCGAGCGATCCCGGGTCGCGGTAGCGGAAGGGCGGGAGATCGCCGCCGGAAACGCGCGTCCGGATCAGATTGGCGACATACTTGCCCTCCTGCTTCGCCACAGGGGCGACACCGGGGAGAGGCTTGCCGTCCATGTCGAGCACGTGGGCGGTATCCCCGATGACGAAGATGTTTGGATGCCCCGGGACGCTGAGGTCCGGCGCGACTTTGACCCGGCCAGCCCGGTCGGCCTCGGCCTTGAGCCACTGATCTGCCTGTGAGGCCTGCACGCCCGCGGCCCAGACAATGGTGCTGGCCTCGATCCGCGTGTCTCCAAGCATCACACCCGCCTCATCACAGCCTGTCACCATCGTGGAGACGCGGACTTCGACCCCCAGGTCTTCCAGGGAACGCCTTGCGGCCTCGGAGAGATGCTCCTCAAAGACCGGGAGGAGGCGAGGACCCGCCTCGATCAGGACGATGCGGGCGTGTGCCGGATCGATCGAGCGGAAGTCGGCTGCAAGAGCCTTGCGGGCCAGTTCGGCGATGGCCCCCGCAACCTCCACCCCTGTCGCGCCGCCACCGATCACCACAAACGTGAGAAGGCGACTGCGCTCCTCCGGGTCTGCTTCAAATTCGGCCTTCTCGAAGGCCAGTAAGATTTTCCGGCGCAGGCTCGTGGCATCGTCGATCGTCTTAACTCCTTTCGCAAACGCTTCCCACTCATCGTGGCCGAAGTAGGCGTGCCGGGCGCCGGTCGCGAGAACGAGATAGTCGAACGGAATCCGACGGTCTCCCGCCATCACCTCTCCAGACCTCGTGTCGATGCCCGTCACTTTTGCCAGCATCACGGAGGAATTCCGCTGTCCGTTGAGGATCGTGCGGATCGGCGACGCAATATCAGCCGGTGAGAGGGCGGCCGTCGCCACCTGATAGAGCAGGGGCTGGAACAGGTGGTAATTGTGCTGATCGATGATCGTCAGGTCGACTGGCGCCTTGGCCAGATCCTTCGCCACCGTCAGACCGCCGAAGCCTGCGCCAACGATCACGACACGAGCCCGTTTGGGGGCATTGGAGAGTTCCGTCATGGGATCCTCCTGAGGAAACGACGACGATTGTCTCAGGCGGCTTTGGGAAGCAGAAATATCACCTCTCTATGAGCTCCATGCCGAATGGCTATCGCCCCCACTCCGAATGTGGCATCAGGCTGCACGCCGCTGCTGGCGCGAGTTAGTATCGGCAGCGATTGGCAGGCTCCTGTGCATGTTGATATGACGGCGGAGGACCTCCATCACCGCGGCCGGTGTGGGTTGAGCCAGGATCATGTCGCCGGTACGGGATGACCGGGCCTGCGGAGCCGCGATGATGACGGCACGGTCAGAATAGGTTTCATGGTATTCATCGGCCAGGATCCAGCCGTCGATCAGACTGGGGAGGATCGCCCGGGTGTAGAGCCAGCCGATGGGCCGCTGCCAATCCCGCAGCATGAAAAAGGCCTGCTCGCCGCTCTCGGCCGTAACCACATTGTGCCCTGCAGCCCGGAGCCACTTCACGAGGGCCTCCCGGAACATCGGATTGTCGTCGACGATGAGAATGCGCTCGTGCTCGTTGGTGCTCATGATGGCCTCTTGGTACCAGCGTCCGCCGGTCAAGTCCGGAAGCGTCGGATACGAGCATGATGACAGGCGTGGTGCACGAGCTGAAATGCCCGTTATCTGTCATGTCGATAGAAACTGGGTATGAGCGGTTTCGGCAGCAGACGGGTAGGATGTCTCTCGTGAGACCAATCATGCGGCGGATAGGGCACGCGGTGCCATCACAGCCCTGCTTTAATCGCCAGGAGGACGAAATGGCTCTTCTCATACCCGTGATCCTGGGCTCGGTCCGCTCCGACCGCCAAGGGATAAAGGCCGCACGCTTCATCGTTCGTCATCTGGAGAGCCGAGGGGCAGTGGCGCCCCTGGTGGATCCGGTCGAACTGAAGCTGCCGCTGCTCGACCGCATGTACAAGGAATATCCCAAGGGAGAGGCCCCGAGACTCTCGAGCGTCTTGCTGAACTCTTCCGACGCGCGGATGCTTTCGTGGTCGTGTCCGGAGAGTACAACCATAGCATTCCACCGGGCCTGTCGAACACGCTGGATCACTTCCTGGAGGGGTATTTCTGGCGGCCCTCCGCCATCGTCTGCTACTCGGGCGGGCGCTTCGGCGGCGTCAGGGCCGCGATGCAGCTGCGGGCGATGCTCTGCGAGCTCGGCACCCCCAGCATCCCATCCCTGCTGCCGATCCCCGAGATCGGTACGGCGCTTACAGACGAAGGACATGCAGGAGCACCGTGGCTGGAAAAGGCCGCCGGCCGCTTCGTCGACGAGTTGGTGTGGTACGCCGAGGCCCTGCGGCGCCAGCGTGCTGAAGGCACGCCGTATTGACGCTTCCTACCGACCGTGCGGCGTGCGGAGGCGGTGGACCACTAGACAGGAGTGAGGAGGGCCGTAGGACCATTGGCGCACCCCTGTTTCCTGTGCCACCAGGGAATAGGCGTGCCGTCAGAATGTTGCCGACCCCTTGCCTGCTGGATCTCAATACCCGTTTGGGAGTTGCTACGCTCCTTGCCATCACGTGCCGGCTGCACGTTTCTCCTCGGAGCCAGCAAGTTGAGCTATTGTGCCTTCGACAGGATTGTGCCCGTCTTCATGGAGGACATCATGGCGACGATTGCGGAGCAGGTCTGCGCACAACTCGACAGCCGATTGAATACCGCCGAGGCTGCCGTCGCGGCCGACACTGGCTCATCACCGGTGCTTGCGGGCGTCCTTGCAGAATTCCGGCGGAAATTCGCGAAAACGCGTCCGGCCGTGGAAGGCGATCCAGGCCCCGACCAGCGCGAGGCCGTGATCGAACTCGAGCAGGCGGCCGACAGCACCAAATGGGCCGCCCTGGCCGACACGGGTGCCTCCGAGCAGACGAAACTGGCGGTGGTGTCCGCACATGATGCGATCTGCTGGTTCAAGGCAACCGGCGGCCTTCTCGATCGCGAGCATGTCGAACCCGATCCGCTCGCCGGATAGAAACGCACGATAACACCCGCAAAAATATGAACGAGACTGTATCTCGTTCATTCATGATTGTAGGCTGAGTCCGACGATCAGGTGATGGCTGAGAAGCACGCTCAGGCTCGTGACGAGATCAAACCCTGGGTCGGCCAAGGCAGCTTGGTCTGCCGCCTCTCTGAGCGTCGCCTTGCTCATCAAAAGCTGGATGAAAATCGCGCCGCCGGGTGGCAGCCGATGGATCTCAGTCTCAAGATCCCGACGGGCGACCAGGGCATCTTCCGGTATTGAGTTCCGGACGACGCCCTGCGGCTCGGCGACGTATGCCTCCCAGATCGTCACGATAGAATAGGCGGATCTGACGACCTGGACGGAGGGATGGAGAACGGCCAGGCACTGCTCCCAGGCACGAGGGGCGTAAGCGGCAAGCTCGCGAACAGTCAGAGGGTTGGCATCAGCCGCATGAGAGGCACGGGTCCATGCGGCCTCAAGACGTGCCATGTCGCCGAGATACGGCACCGGCCGAGCGGGCGGGAAGGTATCGATGAAATCACCGAAGTCGGCGCCGTGTGTCATCTGCACGGGAGAACGGGGCGACGCCAACTCGATGAAGGCGTGTGCCATGGCCCGGAAGATCTCATCTCCCGCAAGCGCTCGGGTGACCGGAAACCGGGTTGCCAGCGCCTCGACGAGGCTGACGAGGTCGCAGCGCATGACGGAAGCTGAAGATCCCACGCCTCCCTCCATTCCGTTCCGGCAGTTGGGAGCGGACGGTCGCCTCGGTCCCTGCTTGCGCTGCCGGTTGGGACATGATCTCGGAAATGGCCGGGCTGGTGAAATACCGTTGAGCAATCGAGCCGATAGCGGGCAGCTATGACGGCAGCATGGTTGACTGCAGGCGAGGCTTCACCTCCTTCGTCTTGGACGCTGACCCCGTTGTCGGGAGACGATAGCCGATGGGTATCGATTTGGGAGCCACTCGGTATTTCAATAGGCAGGCTGCCTTCGTCATGATGCTGCCATGGCTCACGCGCGGTGCGTGAGCGGCAACCCGGAGGAGTGCCCGATGGCTACCCGCATTGCAGGTTTGTGTGCCGCTGCCCTGATCCCCTTCGCGCTCGCTTTTTCGCCCGTAACAACCAGGGCGGAGGATCCTGGCCGGCAGATGTTCGAGAACGGCATCGTGCGCGTGAAAAGCGCCTATCCGTTCAATGAAACCATCGATCGGATCAAGCAGGACGTCGCCGCAAAGGGCATTATGTTCTTCTTCGCCATCGACCAGTCGAAGCTTGCTTCTGACGCAGGAATCCAACTGAGACCCTCGACCCTTCTGGTGTTCGGCAATCCGGCGCTTGGGTCACAGTTCATCACCTCGAACCCGAATGCAGGCATTGACTGGCCGGTGCGTCTGCTCGTCTCAGAGGACGAGAACGGCACAGTATGGGCGGTCTATAACGATTTCCAGTACATCGCCCGCCGGCATGGCATCACGGATCGGGATGCCGCTTTCCAGAAGGCATCCGAGGTGATTACGTCCGTCACCTCGAGCGTTGCAAAGTGAGGTATGGCCGACGTGGTCTGGAGCGCGCTGTCGCTCCACCACAGCCGCCATCAGGCCAAGAAGGCTGTGGTGGGCGAGATCCGGCGCATCCTGGTGCCGGGCGGGGTGTTCCTGCTCTACGAGAACACTATGAGGGGCGGCGAGGGCCGAGACGAGTGGCTGGCCCGCTGGGATCTCCAGCGCTCGGCTTGGGCGGCCTACGACGATGCGAACTGGGAAACGGTGCGGGATCATGTGCGGGCCGTTCGCCGAAAGTGAAGGGGCCTCTCTTATGTGCCGCTATCGGCCGTCTCGGCGGCTAGGCGCCCACGCAAACGCGGTGCGGCAAAGTCGGGGCCAGCGCAAGATCTGTGTCCAATGATACGTCGGCATTATCAACCAAACACAGCTACCTTCGAGAGAAGGTCGATCCCGCCGTCCTTCGATCGGCGCATCTCGCGTCCAATTGCGGAGCGAAAAACGGCTGGAAGTTGGAGCGCAGGCGGTATTCTCGCCCACAACGTCTTGGTCACCGGCCGTCCTTTGCGTGTGCGTCGGGGCGCTTGGCCTGTGACGACACGCTGCGACCAGCGAAAGCCGATCTCATTGAAGTACAGATCCGCGTGATGCGGGCTGATGTGATGGAACACACCCGAGACGGTGCGGCGGATGCGATCGTTGAAGCCCT
>NZ_JBVVAK010000076.1:0-38742 GCF_055792825.1 Microvirga sp. GN3 | reverse complement strand
ACGCCCTCGATCATCGAGTTGTGGTTGAGCGCATCCGACAGGATCAGGCAGTTCGGGATCAGCTTGGCCAGCGTCGCGATGCCGGTCTGGTTCGAGACATAGCCCGAGGTGAAGACCAGCGCCGCCTCCTTGCCGTGCAGGTCGGCGAGTTCGGCCTCGAGCGTCACGATGGGGTTGCTGTTGCCGGAGATGTTGCGGGTGCCGCCGGCGCCGGTGCCGAGGCGCCAGGCGGCCTCGACCATGGCGCGGGTCACGTCCCGGTTCTGGCCCATGCCGAGATAGTCGTTGGAGCACCAGACGGTGATCGGGCGCGGGCCGTCCGGGGCATGCCAGATCGCCTGGGGATAGCGGCCGGCCAGCCGCTCGATATCGGCAAAAACGCGGTAGCGCCGCTCGGCCTGCAGGCGCTCGAGGGCTGACGTGAAGAATTGACCATAATCTGGAGACGTTGCTCCGGATCGGGCCGTTATCGAAGTCCATTCTGAAAGCGCTGGAGATACTGAAGCTATGTCCGGAGTGACACTTGTGTCGAAAGTGTCAGTGAGATTTGCCCAGCATCGCGGAAACGGAAGAGCACCACTGCATTGTCTGTCTGCAACCATTGAAGCCCCCGTGACAACAGCCATTTTCGACCATCTTAACGATGAGTGGATCAGCGGTGGGGTGCAATACGGACTGAAGTCCGATGGAGAACCAACCAAAGTCTGCCGGGCGGGAAACGGTCTGTTCCAATAGGTGCCTCTGAGAGGTCCGAATGATGCTTATAATCCCCGGGAAGCGCGCCCGAAGAATGTTTCTGGGTGCCGGGGTAGAGCCCATCTCACGAGCAGCATAGCGCAATCGAAGGGAGTAACTCGACAGAGATATCGTGCAAATCAAACGGCCCATTGTTGGCCATATGAGGCTGTGCCGATAAATCGGCGCGCGCCATAATGGCGCTAAAGCATTGTATAGACAGAACTCTTAGAGATTCCCTCAGAGGCTCGATCCACCTTGTTCTGCTTCTCTATTGCAAGGAAGGCTACTCGTCTGGACGAAAGTCCAGTCCCGTATCCGACCAAGGTCGATTGCAGGAAAACTTACCCCTATGTACCCTCACGCTTCCTGGGGCCACATTCGGGGCAACGATGTCAGAGTGGGTGTCACCGACAAGGACGCGCGGCCGGAGTCTAAGTCGAGTTCCCGCGAGCCTGACCCGCCAGTTTGCACTGACTGGCAGCGTTATTATGCTTGTGGCAATGATGGCCGCTGGGTTGTTCACGGCCGAGATTGTATCGAAAGCAACAATCGAGAACACTGCCTCTGCAACGGCTCTCCTCCTGGACAGCATTCTCGAGCCGCTCACTCAAGATCTAGTGACAGAGAAAGTCTTGCCTGCCAAGCAGGCAGCCGAGTTGGATCGTTTACTAGGAGCAGATCAGTTTAGGCAGCGGTTCCCGTATCTAGAGATCTGGAGGGAGGGTGGACTCGTCGCCTATTCAACGACACCAGGTTTGGTTGGTCAGAGGTTCCCTCCGCCAGACGGACTTGTAAGAGCCCTGAAAGGGGAGGTTTCTGCACAGTACATCGATTTGAATGCTCGAGAACATCTGATCCGAGCAATCAGCAGCAAGTATCTAGAGATCTACATTCCCATTCGCGAGGATCGCTCAGGCCGTGTCATTGCCGTCGCCGAGATTCACGAGAGTCCTGCATCCCTCGAGCGCGAGCTTTGGTGGCTTCGTCTCAAAAGTTGGTTGGCAATCGGAGGCGCGACCTCGCTTATCATGATAGGCCTGTTCGGTATCGTCTACCGGGGCAACCAGCTTATCCTGCTCCAGAAGCGGCAACTCGAAGAGCGATTGGTAGAAATTGAACAAATGTACCGACACAACCGCATCCTCAAGGATCGGGCTCAGCGTGCCTCTGGCCGGGTTGCCGAGCTGACCGAGAACAATTTGCGGAGAATTGGTGCGGATTTACATGATGGTCCTGCGCAGCTCATTGGTTTGGCAGCCCTATCGGTGGAGCACGTCAGGCGCGCCGAAGCACCCGCGGAACGGGAGAAGGAGCTGGGGGCCTTGAGCTGCGTCCTCTCAGATGCTCTTCGTGACATCCGAACTGTATCAAAAGGACTGATGCTGCCGGAGATAGAAGGACTGCCGCTCCCTGATATCATCAAACGAGTGGTCTCTGATCACGAGCGGCGCACTGGAACGAAGGTTGTCGTTCATTGCGGTGAGATTTCAGGTGTCCTCACGGATGCGATCAAAATATGCGCTTACCGGTTCCTCCAGGAGGGACTCAACAATGCCTTCCGCCATGCAAGCGGCAACGGTCAGACAGTGATGTGCAGGCTCGATGACGCCGCTCTCAATCTAGTCGTGCAGGATGATGGAGGAATGAGCACCAGCGGCATGAATGGTCTGGATTTCGGCTTGGGCCTTATCGGATTAAGAGAAAGAGTCGAGAGCTTGGGCGGTGTCTTTTGCGTGAGCCAGCGGGCGGGCGGGGGGACAAGGGTTGAAATGACCGTTGTTATTGCTGAGGAAAGCCAAGATGGTTGAAAAAACCCGTATTGTTGTGGTGGATGATCATGCGCTGTTACGGGCTGGACTTGTACGGGCGCTCGCACTTGACCCCATGATCGAGATCGTTGGCGAAGGCGCCTCAGCGACGGATGCGATCGAGCTTGCGAGAATTCACGCACCTGATCTCATCTTGCTCGACATATCGATGCCTGGAAATGGAATAGAGGCAGCACGTGCAATCCGAGATCTTCCAAATGCGCCCCGGGTCGTAATGCTGACTGTCTCAGCGGACGACGACGACGTGATGCGCGCACTTGAGGCTGGCGCCGTGGGCTATATCCTCAAAGGGATCGATGCTCGAGATATAATTATGGCCGTAACAAGCGTGAAGGCCGGCGGATCATTCATGTCTCCTGACCTCGCATTACGCTTATTGTCGAATAATACTCCAGTGCAGGCAAACCCGTTTTTATCGCTGTCTGAGCTTGAGAAACGTATACTGGGCCTGATCTCCGAGGGGTTGACCACTCGTAAAGTCAGCGAGAAGCTGGATCTTACGGACAAGTCGGTCGAGTTCCACGTGACCAACATCCTGAAGAAATTCAGTGCTACGAACCGTGTCGGGGCAGCGCTGATCCCCACGCAGCTATGGGGTGAGTTCGAGAGCAGCGTAAAGCTGCACTGAATTTCCTGGATTATCCTGCCAACCCGCTTCGGTAAGCTATCGCCCAAGTAGTGAAGACGCAGTCTTTTGAGCTCGTCGTTGTCTGAGACTCAGAGTTGGCGAAAGATCAATGCCTTGAAGACTTCTTTGGGCTTTGGATCTACCCCCTTGGAAAATGACGGAATAACTTTTTGCCGACAGGGATATGGATCAGATCTCGTTCGTAAGTTCGATCTGTCGCTGCCCAACCAACAGTCTATTCGCGATCATCGCTCGTGGCGCGGCGGTGGCCACATCAAAACGTGCACCGTCTCGTCAGACTTATGATAGTCGATTGTCCGATCGATATTCTACCACGTCTGTGTCAAGGCTCCCGAAATTGACACTAATTGTGTAGTTTTCATCACAGCCTTGATGCGTGACACCCTGGGACCGAGCAAATAGAGCAGCTTCCACCCTATTGCGGACTTGAATCTTGTTCATAATGCTCGTGACGTAGTATTTCACGGTGCCTTCGCTCAATTCGAGCCTGTCGCCAATTTGTCTGTTACTAAGGCCGCCAGTTAGCATTGACAAAATTTGCCGCTCCCTCGGTGTAAGAGTTTTAAGCCGGTCCCTGGGTTTTGATGTGTTGGGAGCGGTCTGCTTGTACATCAAGAGCTTTGGAGCAAGGGTCGGTGAGATACAGCCTATGCCCTGGTCCAGCGCTCGCACCGCGTCAACCAGTCCGGCGCCGCCAGTGCTTTTCGGAAGATAGCCGTGTAATCCTCTCGTTATGGCGTCGCAGATCCGATCTTCGTCGGACATGTCTGAGAGAAGCAATACTTTGGCGAGTGGGTAACTGGTCATGATCGCATCGAAGGTTTCAAGCCCGTCATCGGGCAAACTCATGCCGATGATGATCACATCTGGTGTGCTCTCCTGCGCTATTCGCATTGCATCTCTTTTCGAAGCTCCCTGTCCTACGACTTCCATGTCCAGTTGCGTCTTAAGAGTATGTATTACACCGTCTCGAAAAAGAGGCTGATCGTCGACAATACTCACCCGGATCGTCTTTAACATTGAGTTCCTCTCCAAGACGAACATGTGTTGAACACGCGTATTATATTGGGGCACCGAGTGTCGCCACTGCCCAGTCAAATCTTTTCATTCTCTGGAGTCTTGCTGGTTGAATTATGTATCGGCTTTGAAGGTTGAGCCCTATCTACCGCGGCATATCCGACGAGTACTATGGCCTTATCTCCTTTTGATCGTAAAATTAAGCCGTTCCAAAGATGATGTCCATGTTCCTGGGAAAGAACAATATAAATGAAGAGAACTATGAACCTCATTCGGTGGCGAAAAAGAGCTAGCCCAAAAGGCAGGATGCTGTTGAGCCTATGACCAATCACCCGCGAGGAAAAAGCGGGAGCGTTAAAACCGGCGTAGAGGTCTCAGCTGATGCTCAACTCCATGGGGTGGCCCGCTGTCATTGTCAGGGCGGGAGCGGTTCGGATCCGCGAAGTCAGTTCGCTCAATCGTTCAATATGATGAAAGGTGAGCTCACAGGCGACCTGGTCGCCGCAAACCAGTGTTGATAAGGGCGAGGTCTGGCGAAGATCAGGGCGCTCCTTTTCTTATTGAAGGTCAGACGTGCAGCTGCTTCCCAGCCGAACGCAGCGTGAAAACATCCGAATGCGACAAACCAAAGTCTGATGTCGCAACTAACTTTAGTCCTGACAAGTAAAGACGTTAGAAAAACCTAGGCTGGACCTCAGTCAAAATAGTAAAAATCTGACTTTCTGCTCATTATGATTGCGTCCTTCTCAATCACATAGGGCTGAGGGCTTTATTATGGTCGCCTATATTCGTTCGGATCTGGACTTCATTCTCGCGCAAATCAAAATCGCTGAAGCGCATGCCGCGGGTCAGCCCTTGTATGGCGAGGGCGGCCTGATCCCTGCCTACAACGTGGCATGGGGTTTGCGAACCGTGGACGGTTCCTACAACCACCTCCTCCCCGGTCAGGAGCAGTGGGGCGCAGCGGGCCGTGCGTTCCCTGAACAGCTTACGCCGGTGTATCGCCCTGCGGAGGGTACGCCCTTCGATCCCGATGGCCCTGGCCCGGCTCCCACGATGCCGACGGCCCCGAACTACAATCCTTCGAACGATCCTAATTCCCTCGTCTTCGACTCGAGCCTGCGCACCATCTCCAATCTGCTCGTCGACCAGACACTGGGAAATCCGGCGGCAATCCTGACGGCCTTGGAGCGTGCCGGTTCGGCCAACCCGATGGCCGACTTGCCGGCTGTGACGGCCATCTACCAGGCCTTCAAGCCGGCCTGGGATGCGGAATACCAGGCCCGGGTTGTCATGCAGAATGCCAAAGCTGCGGCGGAGGCGCTGGGCGATGGTGATCCCAACACCGAACCGTCTGCCGAGGAGCAAGTCGCCCTTGATGCATGGGCTGAGGCCACCGCGGCCCATGCCGTAACGGTGACGGCTCTGGAGGCGGCTCGCGGCGTGCGTGATGCAGCGCTTGTGCCATTCGGCATCGCAATGGATGGCGACAACGTGCACCTTCCCGCCGTCGCGCCGGACGAAGGCCTGTCGGCGCCGTTCAACTCGTGGTTCACCCTGTTCGGCCAGTTCTTCGATCACGGGCTCGATCTCGTCAACAAGGGCGGCAGCGGCACCGTCTTCATTCCGCTGCAGCCGGATGATCCGCTCTATGTCGAAGGCAGCCACACGAATTTCATGGTTCTGACGCGTGCGACGGTTTCTGCCGGAGCAGACAACATCATGGGTACGGCCGACGATGTCGGTCCCGTGAACACAACAACGTCGTATGTCGACCAGAACCAGACCTACACCTCGCATGCCTCGCATCAGGTGTTTCTGCGTCAATATGAGGTGCAGGACGGGAGGCCCGTCGCAACCGGCATGCTGATCGAAGGTGCCAATGGCGGCATGGCCACCTGGGGCGAGGTCAAGGCCCAAGCGCTCATGCTCGGTATCAAGCTGACCGACTTCGATGTCGGTAACGTGCCGCTCCTGCGAACCGACCAGTATGGCAACTTCATCCCCAATGCGGCCGGCTACGCGCAGGTGATCACAGGCATTGGTGCTGACGGCATCCCGAACACGGCCGACGATATCGTCGTCTCGGGAACGCCGGGCAGCCCGGTCGACCCGACGGTTGCGGGAGCCCTTCGCACCGGTCACGCTTTCCTCGCGGACATCGCCCATGAGGCTGTCCCGATCGGGAAGATTGCCGACGGCGATATCACCATTGGCCTGGGCAACCCGGGCAACGGCGATACCGAGTACGACAACGAACTGCTTGACGCGCACTTCATCGCCGGCGACGGCCGCGTCAACGAGAATATCGGCCTGACGGCGGTCCACCATGTGTTCCATGCCGAACACAACCGGCTCGTCGAGCACACCAAGGAGGTCGTCCTGGCCGACGCCCAGGAAATGCTGGACAATGGTGCCTCTCAGGCCGAAGCCGTGGCCTTCCTCAACGAATGGTTGGCGTCCGACGTGACCGAGGTCCCAGCCTCTCTTACCGGTCTCGTCTGGGATGGCGAGCGCCTGTTCCAGGCGGCGAAATTCGGCACCGAAATGCAGTATCAGCATCTCGTGTTCGAGGAGTTCGCCCGCAAGGTCCAGCCCAACATCAACGTATTCCTCGTTCCCGACGGGTTCGACACCACGATCAACCCGGATATCATCGCGGAATTCGCACATGTCGTGTACCGGTTCGGTCACTCGATGCTGACCGAATCCATCGACCGCTTCAGCCCCACCTTCGCTGAAAACCACATCGGCCTCATCGACGGCTTCCTCAATCCGGTCAACTTCGACTCCAATCATGCGATCACCGACGATATCGCGGCCGGCGCCATCATCCGGGGCATGACCCGGCAGGTCGGCAACGAGATCGACGAGTTCGTGACGACCGCGCTGCGCAACAACCTGCTCGGCCTGCCGCTCGATCTTGCGACGATCAACCTCGCCCGCGGCCGAGACACCGGCGTGCCATCCCTCAACGAGGCGCGCGCTCAATTCTATGCCGCCACCAACCAGGATGTACTGCTCAAGCCCTATGAGAGCTGGGTCGATTTCGCCGGGCATCTCAAGCATGAGGCCTCGATCATCAACTTTGTGGCGGCCTATGGAACGCACGAGCTGATTACCGGCCAAACCACGGTTGAGGGTAAGCGCGACGCCGCGATGACACTGATCCTTGGTCAGTCGTTCGGGGGCCTGGAGGTCCCGGCCGATGCAGCCGATTTCCTCAATGCAACGGGTGAATATGCCGGCGGTTCGCTCGGCGGTCTCAACAATGTCGACCTCTGGATCGGCGGTCTTGCGGAAGAGATCATGCCCTTCGGCGGCATGTTGGGCTCGACCTTCAACTTTGTTTTCGAAGTTCAGATGGAGAAGCTTCAGAGCGGCGACCGCTTCTACTATCTGCAGCGTCTCGACGGCCTGCATCTGTTCGGTGAGATGGAGAATAATTCCTTCGCCGCCATGATCATGCGCAATACCGACGCGACCCATCTGCCGTCAGACGTGTTCTCGACACCGGGCCTGATCCTCGAGGTCGATGCAAGCAAGCAGTTCAACGACCTTGATGGTGATGGAGACCTGGAGACCGGCGATCCAACAGGCGGCGGCATTCTGAGCCAGGTGGTCATTCGCAACAATCCGGCAACGTCCGGACCCGATACCAACTATCTGCGCTATAACGGCGACGAGCATGTTGTGCTCGGCGGCACCGACGCGAACGATACGATCATCGCCAGTATTGGTGACGATACGCTCTACGGCGATAAAGGGAACGACCGTCTCGAGGGCAACTTCGGAAACGACATCATCAATGGTGGTGACGGCGATGATATCATCGTCGACAGCGGCGGTGACGACAACATCAAGGCCGGCGCCGGTAACGACGTGGTTCATGCCGGTCCGGGCCTCGACCTGGTGATGGGCAATGACGGCCAGGATTTCATCTTCCTCGGCACCGACATGGGCTCGGAAGTCTTCGCCGGTACTGGCAACGACTTCATCTACGGCAACAAGAATGCCGAACGAATCCTCGGCAACGAGGGCAATGACTGGATCGAAACCGGCACCTTCGATGGTGCCCCGGGCGACAACTTCGACGAAGTCTTCGCGCACGATGGTATCGACGGCCACGACGTGTTCCTTGGCGATGGCGGCTTCGACGAGTTCATCGGCGAAGGCGGCGACGACATCATGGTGGGCAGCGCAGGCCGCGGCAAGATGGTGGGCATGTCCGGCTTCGACTGGGCGACCTACAAGGACAATACGCTCGGAGTGAACGCTGACCTCTCTATCCCGATCATCTTCGACGAAGCGCCGACGGTGCCGCAGAATGCGGCGCTGGATGGATACGAGTCGGTGGAAGGCCTTTCCGGGACGAAGTTCGACGACGTTCTGTCTGGCTCGAACGACGTGCCTGCAGACCGTGCTCCTCTGTCTCAAGGTGGCAGTGGAGGCTATCGCGGTAGCGTGCTCGACGCCGAGGGAATCGCTCTCATCAAGGGGCTTCAGGAAGTGCTCGGCGCCGGTGTGACGTCGTTCGACGGCGGCGACATCATCCTGGGCGGCGATGGCAGCGACGTCATCAGAGGAAATGGCGGCGACGACATCATCGATGGTGACAAGTGGCTCGACGTACAGATTGGGGTATTTGCCGCCAATGACCCGAACCACGCGGGAGAGCCGCTTGAGCTCCACAACAGCATGACAACGCTGGCAGCCAGGATGTTCTCAGGTCAGATCAACCCGGGCCAACTCTCGATCGTCCGTACGATCAGAACCGACACGACCGCCGGCGACGTCGATAGAGCGGTGTTCTCAGGCGCACGGGCCGAGTACGACATCGACTTCAATGCCGATGGCACAGTCACCGTGTCACATGTCGGCGGTCTCGCGACCGACGGCACGGACACCATCCGCAATGTCGAGATCCTGGATTTTACCGATCAGGACATCTC
The DNA here is from genome assembly GCF_055792825.1 of Microvirga sp. GN3. Classification (NCBI taxonomy): domain Bacteria; kingdom Pseudomonadati; phylum Pseudomonadota; class Alphaproteobacteria; order Hyphomicrobiales; family Methylobacteriaceae; genus Microvirga; species Microvirga sp. GN3. The sequence goes on along the minus strand of NZ_JBVVAK010000076.1, from coordinate 29,557 downwards.
GCTGGTGGCGCCGACGCTGGATCTTCATGGCGACGTCACCGTCACCAACACCACGACGACCCCACAGGCCTATCGCGATACATTTGACACAGCTTCGCACAGCAACAGCAACGGCTCTGTGAACTGGACAGCAACTCCTTGGGACGAGACCAATGACGACGACGGTGTGACGACGGGCCAGATCCAGATCGATGCAGGAACGGGAAATGGCACGAACGAACTGAGGTTCGTTGGCGGTGCGGGGTCTGACGGCGCGTCGATCACACGCACTGTCAATCTCAGTGGTGTCACAAACGCGACATTGTCATTCGACTATGATCGCTTGAATGGCTTTGAGAATCTCGACACCGGCGAGACGGTCGAAGTGCAGTATTCTCAGACCGGATCGTTCGCAGTAGGGAACTACATCGTATTGCAGACGATCAACGGCAACTCCGGAAACTTCTTCACTGGCGCAGGATCAAGTTCCTTCAATCTAAACCTGACCGGAGCTGGCGCAAATTCTGCCATCCGATTTGTCTCAACGGCAATCAACGGCGCGAACGAACGAGTCACTATCGACAACTTCAACGTTGCTACGTCTACGACCACGACCACGACTGTTCCTGGGACACCGGGTAACAACTACGAAACGAACTACACGGAGAATGATGCTCCCATTGCAATTGCTGTCGGCGCAGTGATCACAGATGATGGCACAACCATCAATTCGGCACGCGTCGTTCTCACCAATGCCGGCGCAGGTGACGTCCTGTCGGTCGCCGGCGCTCTGCCGGGCGGTATCACGGCGTCGATCGACAGCACCACTGTTCCCGGACAGATCATCCTGACCCTGACCGGTACATCATCCATCGCCAACTACCGGACGGCGATCCAGCAGGTGCGATACTCCAGCACCTCGCAGAATCCGGATCCTGCTGACCGAATCCTGCAAGTCACCGTCAACGATGGCCTGCTGACCAGCAACATCGCCACCGCGACCATCAACGTCTTCCCGGTGAACGACGCTCCGCTCGCGGTAACCGACAGCGTGTTCACCAACATCGCCGGGAGTATCCTGGTGCCTGAGTGGATGATGCTGGCCAACGACACGGATGCAGAGGGCAATGCCCTGAACGTCACCGAGGCAACAGAGAACGACGCGAACTTCTCTATCACCTTTGCACCCTCGGGAGACGTTACTGCCGCACGAACCGACACCGACACCACCAAGGACTTCACCTACACGGTCAGCGACGGCAGCCTGACGTCTTCTGCCGATGTGGACATCGTTTGGGATACCACCGGAGCAATCGACGGCACCGATGCTGGCAATATCCTCCTTGGTGACGGTAGCGGCACGACATTCAACGCGAATGGCGGCAACGACATCGTCGCTGCTGGCGGCGGAGCTGACACTGTCAACGGCGGTTCGGGTAACGACACCATCGACGGTGGTGACGGCAATGACGCCATCACCGGGGGCACCGGGGATGACGTCGTCCAGGGCGGTACCGGAAACGATACCATCATCTGGAACGCCAACGCCGGAGACCCGACAGATGGCTTCGATAGGGTCGATGGTGGTGCCGGCGCTACAGACACGTTCGTGGTAAACGGGCGGGCCAGCTTCGCCGAGACATTCCGCATCTATGCGAAGGATGCGGCGGTAGCGGCTGGTATTCCGGTGTCCGGGGCCAACACTGAGATCGTCATTACCCGCACGGTTGGATCGACCGTGACGGTCGTCGCGGAACTCGACAACATCGAGGAAATCCGGGTTAATGCTCAGCAGGTGACTTCGCCCGGTGGCACGCCTCCCGGCGGCAGCACGACCAACAATGGCGACACGATCCAGGTGATCGGCAACTTCAATGCGCCTTTCACCAGCCTGAACTTCAACACGATTACCATCGACGGTACTGCGAGCGATGACACTGTCGACATCTCGGCTTTGGCCTCGGCGCACCGGATCGTGTTCCGCTCCAATGGCGGCCGGGACACCATCGTGGGTACCCTGCGGGCTCAGGACGTGATCGAGCTGCCTCCGGGCAAGTCGATTGACGACTACACGGAAGAGACCGACGACCAAGGCGTCACCACGCTGACCAGCTCCGACCATCGGATCACCTACACATGCTCCGCACCTCCGATTGTTCGGGAGTGCACGGCCGAGGAGCCTCCAGTCGAGGAGCCGCCGGTCGAGGAGCCTCCGGTCGAGCAGCCGCCCGTCCAGCAGCCCCCGGTTCAGCAGCCCCCGGTTCAGCAGCCTCCGGTTGAGGTTCCTGTGGATGAAGGTCCGGTGAACGAGGTCAAGTGGGGTGGTCGCGGCCATGACAGGCTCTGGGGTCAAGACGGCCACGACAAGCTCTACGGCGGGTCTGGACACGACCGGCTCTGGGGCAAGGAAGGCCATGACCGACTCGACGGTGGGGCAGGCAACGACCGGCTCTCCGGCGGAGCGGGCAATGACAAGCTCTACGGCAGGTCCGGCAATGACCAGCTTGATGGCGGGTCCGGAAACGACCGGCTCTGGGGCGAAGACGGCCACGATACGCTCAAAGGTATGATCGGTGACGACCATCTCGACGGCGGCAAAGGCAAGGATCGTCTCTATGGCGGCTCGGGCAATGACAGCCTCAAGGGCGGCTCCGGCGACGATCGTCTGGAGGGCGGCTCCGGCAACGACGTGCTCAAGGGCGGGTCGGGGAATGACAAGCTGACCGGCGGCTCAGGCCAGGACACCTTCGTCTTCCAGAAGAACGGTGGCTGGGACACCGTCACCGACTTCCGCAGCGGTCACGACAAGATCGATGCGAGAAGCCTGTCCGGGGTGGACAGCCTGTCCGACCTGAGCCTGATGCAATCGGGCAACAACGTCGAGATTGTGCACGGCTCCGACATCCTCGTCCTGAAGGGCGTCAAGGTATCCGATCTCGACAACAGCGACTTCGTCTTCTGATGCGGTTGGCCTGAGATCGAATGGCCCCGCCGGGAGCATGCCCCCAACGCTCCCGGCGGGATCCTTATCAAAACATCGGTGTGAGTTTCTCAAGACTCAATCGAAGCACCACAACGACACCATCCGTCGAGGCAATGGCGATGACCGGCTCGCTTAAAAAACGTCTCAGTATCTTGGCCTCCTGTCGCGGTGCCTTTCTGGGCGTCGCTGTGTTGAGTGGCCTGATCAATCTGCTCTACCTCTCGGGCTCGATCTTCATGATGGAGGTCTATGACCGGGTTCTGCCCAGTCGCAGCATTCCGACGCTGGTCGGCCTTTCCGTCATCATCGTGGTGCTTTACCTCTTTCAAGGCCTGTTCGATATGCTCCGCGGCCGGATCATGGCGCGCGTCGGCGCAGCGCTCGACGAGGATCTGAGCCAACAGATCTTCCAGGGCCAGCTCAAGGCGCCTCTCAAGGGCAAGGTCGATGGCGACGGGCAGCAGCCCCTGCGCGACCTCGACCAGCTGCGAGCCTTCCTTGCCGGCGGCGGCCCGTCGGCGCTGTTCGACCTGCCCTGGATGCCGCTCTACCTGTTCATCTGCTTCGCCTTCCATCCCTGGCTCGGCTTCGCGGCGCTGGGCGGTGCATCGCTTCTCGTGGTCATCACCCTGCTGACCGAGTTGCTGACCAAGGAGGCCTCGAAAGCCGCCGTGAGTGCGGCCCTCGTCCGCAACGGAATCTCGGAGGGTGCACGCCGCAACGCGGAGGTCGTGCAGGCCATGGGCATGGCCCAGCGGATTGGAGTCCGCTGGGGCGACGCCAATGCCAGCTATCTAGCTCACCAGCAGCGGACCTCCGATGTAGCGGGCGGTTTCGGCGCCCTGTCGAAGGTGCTGCGGATGCTCTTGCAATCGGCCGTGCTTGCGCTCGGTGCCTATCTGGTGATCGACGGCCAGGCCACGGGCGGCATCATGATCGCCAGCTCGATCCTCACCTCGCGGGCCATGGCGCCGGTCGAACTCGCCATCGGCAACTGGAAGGGCTTCGTCAGTGCCCGCCAGGGCTGGCGGCGGCTCAAGACTCTGCTTGAGGAGAATGCCCATGCCGAGGAGCCCCTGAAGCTCCCGGCGCCCCAGTCCGTGCTGTCGGTCGAGAACGCCGGAGCGGGTGCCCCGGGTGGACAGCGCTTTGCCGTCCAGGACGTGGCGTTCGAACTGGAGGCCGGCAGCGGGCTCGGCATCATCGGCCCGAGCGCGTCCGGCAAGTCCTCGCTCGCCCGCATGATCGTCGGCGTGTGGCCGACCTGGCGCGGCAAGGTCCGCCTTGACGGTGCAGCGCTGGAGCAATGGCTGCCGGAGAATCTCGGGCGCCACATCGGGTACCTGCCGCAGGATGTGGAGCTCTTTGCCGGCACCGTGGCGCAGAACATCGCCCGCTTCGAGCCCAATCCAAAATCCGAGGCGATCATCGCTGCCGCCAAGGCTGCCAATGTGCATGAGATGATCCTCCAGCTCCCGGACGGCTACGAGACCCAGGTGGGCGAGGCCGGAGCTGCTCTGTCGGGCGGACAGCGTCAGCGCATCGCTCTCGCACGGGCCCTCTATGGCGATCCCTTCCTGGTGGTGCTCGACGAGCCGAACTCGAACCTCGACAACGAGGGCGAACAGGCCCTGACCGCCGCAATCATGAGCATCAGGGCGCGCGGTGGCATCGTCATCGTCATCGCCCATCGACCGAGCGCGCTGGCCGGCGTCGATCTGGTGCTCGTGATGGGCGAGGGGCGCGTGCAAAGCTTCGGCCCGAAGGAAGAGGTGCTGAGCAAGGTGCTGCGTCCGGTTCCGGCTTCGCAAGCACCCGAGCCGCGGGTGGCTTCCGTCGCTCCGCTGAAAGTCGTCTAAGATCTCGGGGGATATCATGAAGTCTGCAAACAAGGTCAGTGCCCGCACGGCGATCCGCCGTTACTCGCTGCTCGGCCTCTCATCCGCCTTCTTCCTTGTTGGCGGCCTCGGCGGTTGGGCAGCCGTGACGGAACTGTCCGGCGCCGTGGTGGCGCCGGGCGCGATCGTGGTCGACAGCCATGTCAAGAAGGTCCAGCATCCGACCGGCGGCGTCGTCGGTGAAATCCTTGCCCGCGACGGCGACCGGGTCAGATCCGGAGATGTCGTGATCCGTCTCGATGAAACGGTGGCACGAGCCAATCTTGCGATGGTGGCCAAGAGCCTGGACGAGTTGGCCGCTCGCCAGAGCCGGCTTGAAGCCGAGCGCGACGGGATAGAGAAAGTTGCCTTTCCGTCCGGGTTGCAAAGCCGCCTTGATGACCCGGAACTTGCAAAGCTGATCCAGGGCGAGATTCATGTCTTCGAGTATCGTCGCGCGGTTCGGACCAGCCAGAAGGCGCAGTTCAACGAGCGCATCGCTCAGCTCCAGGAGCAGATCGATGGATTGAAGTTGCAGGCCTCGGCCAAGGCCGATGAGATCCAACTGATCCAGGACGAGCTGACCGGTGTCGAACAGCTCTGGCGCAAAAATCTGGTTCCGATCACCCGGGTGACGGCGCTCAAGCGGGAAGAGACACGCCTGCGCGGAGAACGCGGACAGCTCATCTCGAACATCGCACAGGCCAAAGGCCGGATCAGCGAGACGGAGCTCCAGATCATCCAGATCGAGCAGGATCTCAGAAGCGAGGTCTCCAAGGAGCTGCGCGAGGTTCAGGCCAAGATGGCCGAGCTCGTCGAACGCAAGGTTGCCGCAGAGGACCAGTTGAAGCGCATCGACATCCGCGCTCCCCAGGACGGCGTCGTGCACCAGTCGATCGTTCATACGGTTGGCGGCGTCATCAATGCCGGGGAACCGCTGATGCTGATCGTTCCCGAGGCGGATGACCTCTCGATCGAGGTGAAGGTGTCGCCGCAGGATATCGATCAACTGCAGACCGGACTGGATACGGTGCTGCGGCTCTCGGCCTTCAATCAGCGGACCACGCCGGAACTCAAGGGCCGGGTGAGCCTGATTGCGGCCGATCTGGTGACGGACGAGCGCTCCGGCCTACAGTATTATCCGGTGCGGGTGGCCTTTGCCGATGGTGAGCGGGACCGCCTCGGGAGCTTGAAGCTTGTCCCAGGCATGCCGGTGGAGGGTCTCATCCGAACAGGGTATCGCACGGTGTTTTCCTATCTCACCAAGCCCATCACCGACAATATGACAAAAGCATTCCGTGAGGAGTAGGTTCGACAGTGGACCTGGCGCATTCCTCGAGCCAGGATTGAGCTGCTTCTCTATATCCTGGCCCTAGAGCATCAGACCAAAAGTGGAATCTACTTTTGGACTTATTCTGATGCTTCTTTTCTTGAAGAGTACATCGTCTTGCGTGGAAAACTGGAGGCACTTTTCGCTGACGCGAATCCCCTGTTCTGTACAATGCGCTAGTGACTACCAGAGCTATCCCCACCGATGTGGAATCATCTCTTCTCTTTGGTTTACCGCATTTTTTGTCGGCGAACCGGACCTGTTTCGCCGACAAATGTTCTGGGTCGGTTTTCTAGAACAGCGTCACGGATACCTTAGCCGAAACTCAATGGACTCTCTTGGTAAAGCAGATGCGAGAAAGCGCCCGGGTCAATCAGCCGTGTCTGAGGTGCGGCAGCACGTAAGCCGGGGCTGCAGCCTTGAGTCCACACCAGGTACAGGCTGCCGTGACCACCACCACCATGACGGCGGGGCCGATGAAGGGATCGGGCCCGCCCCGCAGCAGGCTGACGGCGAAGGGGCACAGGGACGCGCCGAGATAGCCGATGCTCTGCGACATGCCCGAGAGCATCGCGGTCACCTCTGCGGTCGGAGCCCGGAGAGTGACGAAGAGCAGTGCGAGACCAAACAGGCCGCCTTGGCCCAATCCGAGGATCAGCGCCCAAAGATGCCGCATCGGAAGCGGAGCGTAGAGCAGGCCTAGAAAGCCGATGCAGGTGGCGGAGAGAACAAGCACGATCAGCAGCCGCGGTGAAACGCGCTGTGTTGCGAGCGATGGGACGAGCAGGGCTGTTATCGTCTGGGCCAGGATCGACACGGAGGTGACGACACCGGCGTTCAGCACGTCGAGACCGCGGTCGCGCAGCAAAGTCGGCAGCCAACCCAGAACGATGAAGGCGAGACCTGCCTGGAGTCCCATGAAGGCCGTGACATACCAGGCAAGGCGATCGCGCAGCAGAAGCGAGAAGCGCGGAAGAGGCGCGGTGCCGGTCGTTGCGGCTCCGGAAAAGGCGAGGCCGCTCCACAGCAGACCGGCGACGAGGGCAGGGATGCTCCAGCTCGCCAGAGCCAGGGTCCATGATTGCCAAACCCGTTCGAAGATCGGCGTAAGGCCCGCAGCACTGGCGCCGCCCACACTCAGGATCATCGTATAGAGGCCCGTCATCGGCCCAAGGCGGTGGGGAAAACGGCGACGGATCACCACGGGCAGCAGCACGCCTGCCATGCCGATGGCCGCGCCGGCCAGGAGGGTGCTTGCAAAGAGGACCACGCTATTGGGCAACACGCGAAGGGCAAGCCCGGCGGCAAGGCCCGTGAGGAGCAGCGCAATGGCGCGCTCAAGGCCAAACCTTGCGGAAAGCAACGGTGCGAGCGGCCCGAAGATGCCGAAACAGAGCACGGGCGTGGTTGTCAGAATGCCGATCCACGCGCCGCTCAGGCCAAGACTCTGCTGAATCTCGGTCACCATGGTCGCAGTCGAGGTGAGGGCAGGGCGCAGGTTTATCGCGGCCAGAATGACGTATGCCATCGTGAAGGAGACGACAAGAGAGCCGCGTCGCGCTTTTCTGCGCAGTGCCTCCACCCTCTTCGCCTCGAGATCGTTTCGCGTGAGCATGACTTATCCCTCCAGCCACAGGATTATGACCGGCACGGTTGGTTCGGTTGCAGTCGCAAGAAGCGGCGCGCATAAGCGCGCCGGAAAACTCAGGGCATCAGGTTCCAATCTGGTCCGTTGCCCTCACATGACGCCAGAACATCTTGGGCGTTTCCAGCATGTATCGGAAGCCCGTGCGGTCGAGCATCGCCTCGGTCTCGCGCTGCGCGTCGTCGAGAATCTCGTCTTCGTCGACGAGGACGGCCTTGCGGTCCTGAAGGGCGATGCGGCCGTCCACGATGACGGTATCCACGTCGTTGCCGTTAGCGAGATAGATGAGTCGGAAGACCGGCATGTTGAGCGGATAGAGATGCGGACGCCGCAGGTCGAGCAGCACCACATCGGCCTTCTTGCCGATTTCGAGAGACCCGATCTCCTTCTCCATCCCGAGCGCTTTGGCAGCATCGATGGTGCACATCTCCAGCACCCGGCCCGGCGGAAGCCATGTCGGATCCTTGAAATAGGTCCGGTGATAATGCATGCATTGCTGCATGTGGCGGAACATGTCGCCGGAACGGTCGGGTGCCGTAGCGTCGGATCCGAGGCACACATTGGCTCCCGCCTCCAGCAATTCAGGAACTGGGCAACGGCCGAGAATGGACGCAATTGCGCTCGGGTTGTGGGCTATGCTGGTGCCTGTGTCTGCGACGATCCGGATCTCATCGTCGGTGAGGTTCGTGGAGTGCGAGAGGAGAGCGTTCGGCCCGAGGATTCCGAGTTCATTCGCATAGGCAACGCTGCCTTTCGTGTGCCCGTCCTGCGTGAAGACGAGCCCCGCCTCGCGTGCGAGATCGGCCGTCATGCGCGCCTGGCGCCTGGCCTCCTCCAGGTTCGCATGTCCGAACTCGTCGGCGTGCTCGGCGCGCAAGGTCGGCGTGATCAATGCGATGTTGAGCCGCCCGCCATGCGTGCCGTGCCAGGTCTCGATCAGAGTCTTGCAGGTCTCGAACTGCTCTTCGAAGGTTACCGGACGTTCGACGGCCTTTCCGTCGACAAAGCGCGCATAGGTGCGCGGATGCGGTGGCCGGGTCGGGCCGACGGCGACGACGGAGCGGGTACCGACCTCGCGCACGCCTTCGCAATGGGCATTGCCATAGACGGGTTCGTCGGTGCGCAGGATCGTGTCGCCGCCGCCCAGGAGAGAGACACCCGTCGTCACGCCGAAACGCAGGCGCTCGAGCGCCGCGAGACGGGCCTCGGCCCGCCAGAATTCCGGTGTCGAGGCAACCGTGTAGGCCTGATGGCAGGCCTCATACCAATCGTCGCCGTTGCCGCCACCCATGGTCTTGATGAAGCCGTGACCCGCATGGGCATGTCCGTCGATCAGGCCGGGCATGACGATCTTGCGGCTGGCATCGATTATCGTCGGAGCCTGATGGTCGGCCAGGACTTCGTCCGTGGTGCCGACGGCGACGATCCGATCCTTCTCGATGGCAACGGCGCCGTTCTCGATGACACGGCGCTGCGGGTCCATCGTGACGACGATGCCGTTGGTGATGATGATATCGGCCATTCACTAAACTCCGGTCGGTCAGGCAGCTTTGGATTCGCCGCGAATACGGTCGAGGGTGGGGACGAGCGATAGCAGTTCCTGGGTGTAGGGATGCTGTGGCGCGTCGAAGAGGGTTTCGGAATCGGCTTGCTCCAACAACTGTCCCTGTCTCATCACGGCCACGCGGTCGCACATCTGGCGCACCACGGCGAGATCGTGGCTGATGAGCAGAAGGGTCAGGCCGGTGGCGTCGCGCAGGTCCTTCAGCAGGTTCAGGATCTGCGCCTGCACCGAAACGTCAAGAGACGATGTCGGCTCGTCGCAGACAATCAGCTTCGGACGCGCGCCCAGTGCCCGTGCAATCGAGAGGCGCTGCCTCTGCCCGCCGGAAAACGCATGCGGGAAGCGCTCGGCGGCTTCCGCCTCGAGTCCGACCGCCTCGATAAGGCGGGCGACGTCGCCCGCCGCCTCGGCGCGCGTATTGGCGAGGCGGTAGAACAGGATCGGCTCGGACAGGATCGAGCCGATGCGCATTCGGCTGTTGAGGGACGAATAGGGATCCTGGAAGATCATCTGGATCGCCTGACGCAGCGGCCCGATCCGGCGGGTCGCGCCTTCGCCGGCAATGCTCTGGCCACGATAGAGCACGCGGCCGGCTGTGGGACGTACGAGGCCCGACACGACATTGGCGATGGTCGTCTTGCCGCAGCCGGATTCGCCAACGAGGCCGAACACTTCGCCGCTGCGAACGGAGAAGGAGACGCCGTCCACCGCACGGAAGCGATGACCTTGCGATCCGGGAAGCCATCCGCTGGTGGTGTAGTCGACGCACAGGTTCTCGACCGACAGGATGGGCGCTTCCTCGGCAGTCGCGTCCGAACGTTCTGCCTTCGCGCGCAACTCCGCACGGGCCTGCTCCGCACGACCTTTTCCCTCGTCGCCCAGAACCGGGAAGCGGTCGAGACGCTGGTCAATGCGTGGTACGGCGCCGATCAGCGCTTTGGCATAGGCGGCCTTGGGCCGGCGCAGAACCTCTTCCGTCGTCCCGGTCTCGACGACCTTGCCGCGATGCATGATCGTAACGCGATCGGCGATCTGAGCGACGACGCCCATGTTGTGGGTGACGAGCAGGATGCCGATGCCGCGGCTGTCGGCCAGGTCGCGCAGGAGCTTCAGAATTTGCGCCTGGACCGACACGTCGAGCGCCGTCGTCGGCTCGTCGGCGACAACGAGCTTGGGATTGCAGGACAGAGCGGCTGCGATCACGACGCGCTGGCGCTGACCGCCGGACAATTGGTGGGGATAGGCCTTGAGACGTCGCTTCGGCTCGGGAATTCCGACGGCTTCGAGCAGTTCCAGCGCACGGGATCGCGCCGCAGCCTTGTCGAGCCTGAGGTGGAAGCGCATCGCTTCCGTGAGCTGGCTCTCGATCGTGAAGAGCGGATTGAGGCTCGTCATGGGGTCCTGGAACACGGCTCCGACGTCTCGACCGAGCACGATGCCCTCGGCCGAGCCCTTGGCGGCGTCGAACCTCTTGCCGTCGATATGAATGCTGCCGGCGGCGATGCGTCCGGGCTTTTCGAGGAGCCCCATCACGGTGTTGCCGATGGTCGTCTTGCCGGTGCCGGACTCGCCCACCAACGCATGAATCTCACCCGGACGGATGACGAGGGATGCGTTCTCGACGGCTGTGAAAACGCTTCCGTTGGCGAGAGGATATTCGACCCGAAGGCTGTCGATCGCGAGAACGGGGGTGGATTGCGCGTTCATCGTTTAACCCTCAGCTTGGGATTGAAGCGATCGCGGAGCCAGTCGCCGACGATGTTGACGGCAAGCACAAGGATCACGAGAGCAAGGGCCGGGAAGAGGGCGATCCACCATATCCCTGAGAAGACGAATTCATTGCCGATCCGGATGAGCGTGCCGAGCGAGGGATAGGTCGGAGGCATGCCGACCCCGAGGAAGGACAGAGTCGCCTCGGTGAGCACGGCTGCCGCCAGATTGATGGTGGAGATCACAAGCACCGGGCTCATCACGTTCGGGAGAATGTGCCGCAGCATGATCCGCCGCGGTGGCAGGCCGATGACTTTGGCTGCGCGGACATAATCCTTCGCCGTCTCGACCATGGTGGCCGCCCGCACGGTGCGGGCATATTGCACCCACTCGTGAATAGCGATGGCGCAGATCAGGATGATCGGTGCCCATTCCGCCGTCGCCGCTCCGGGGAAGATTGCCCGCGCGATACCGCTCACCAGAAGCGCCAGGAGGATGGTGGGAAAGCTCAGGATCACGTCGGCGATCCGCATGATCAGGGCATCGACCCTGCCACCGAAATAGCCGGCGAGAAGCCCCAGCGTAACACCAAGGGTGGCCGCGAGCAGAACCGCACCGCCGCCGATGGCGATGGATACGCGCGCGCCGTAGAGCATGGCCGAGAGAAGATCGCGGCCCTGGTTGTCGGTGCCGAGGAGGAAGCGAGGATCGCCATCGGCCGTGAAGGCGGGCGGCAGCTCGGCGTTGATCAGCTCGAAGGAGGCAAGATCGGTCGGATCGTATGGCGCGATCCAGGAAGCCAGCAGCGCGCAGGCGACGAGGACCAGGGCCAGGATCGCGGCGACGATCACCGAGATCGGAGCGCCGAGGCGGATGAACAGGCTGGGAGTGGAGGCAAGCGTTTTCATGCGGACCTCGTGCGCAGGCGAGGATCGACCACCGCGTAGAGGATATCGACGACGGTGTTGATGAGGACGAAGAGCAGACCGACGAAGAGCAGGTACGCCGCCATGACGGGAATATCGACGAAGCTCACGGCCTGGATGAAGAGAAGCCCCATGCCCGGCCACTGGAAGACGGTTTCCGTCACGATGGCGAAGGCGATGAGCGAGCCGATCTGAAGGCCCGTGACCGTGATGACCGGCATGAGGGCGTTTCTCAAGGCAAGCCGGAAGTGGATGTAGCGGGTCGGCAATCCACGCGCTTTTGCGAAGCGGATGTAGTCGCTGGACAGCACGTCGATCATTTCGGCCCGCACCAGACGCATGATGAGGGTGAGCTGGTAAAGGGCGAGCGTGATGCCGGGCAGGAGAAGCGATTTCAGGCCGCTGACTGTGAGAAAACCTGTCGACCACCAGCCGAGATTAATGACCTGACCGCGTCCGAAGGAGGGTAGCCAGCCGAGAGATACGGCGAAGACCAGGATGAGCACGATGCCGGTCACGAAGGTGGGAGTCGAGATTCCGACGAGCGAAAGGGCCTGAACCAGTCGCGCGGCGACGCCATTGGGTTTGAGTGCGCAGAGCACGCCGAGCGGAATGCCGAGGGCGAGCGACAGGATCGTCGCGACGATCACGAGTTCCAGCGTTGCAGGAAGCCGCTCGGCGATGAGTTCGGTCACCGGACGCTGATTGCGATAGCTGATCCCCAGGTCGCCGCTCAGGGTACGGCTCAGAAAACGGCCGTACTGGACGACTAGCGGCTGATCGAGACCCAGGGAGCGTCGGAGCTCCGCCTTCTCCTCTACGGAGGCGTTCTCGCGCGACATGGTCGCGACCGGATCGCCGACATAGCGGAACATCACGAACGATACCGCCGACACGACGAGCATGACGAGGGCAGCTTGGCCCAGCCGGGAGAGGAGGACTTTGAACATGGGCGTTTCCCCGGCGGCCCGCCTCAATCAGGCGAGCCGCGCGTCTCCTGCTGCGGGTTTACTTGATGGTGGCGAACCACAGACGGACATACTCGTCCGGGAACTGCGGAACGTCGACGCCGTCACGGACAGCCCAGGCCAGGGGCTGTTGGTGGAGCGGGATGTACGCCACATTGTCCCGCGCGACCTTGAACGTCTCCACCAGCATGGCCCGGCGCTTGGCCTCGTCGAGCTCGACGGCAACCTTGCGGGTCAGATCCTCGACCTGGGGATTGCTGTAGGCGCCGGCGTTGGAGCCGCCATAGCCATCCTTCTGCTCGGTGAGCAGGGATGAGAGGACACTGAACCCATCCATGGGCGGCAGGGTGGCCCAGCCCACCATCGACACGTCGAACTCACCGCGATCCTGGCGCGGGAAGTAGGTTGCGCGGGACTCAGTCTGGAGTTCGGCCTGGATCCCGACCTTCGCCCACATGGACGCGATGGCGACGCAGGTCTGCTCGTCGTTGATGTAGCGATCGTTCGGGCAGTTCAGCTTGGTCTTGAACCCATTCGGGTAGCCGGCCTCCGCCAGGAGCTGCTTGGCCTTGCTCTGATCATAGGCCAGGGGCGTGTCATTCTCCTTCGCATAGCCCGGGACGGGAGGTGCGACGAGCGTGCCGGTATTACGCGACTTGTCACGCATCACGCGTTTCTTGATCGTCTCCAAGTCGATGGCGTGCCACATGGCTTGGCGCACCTTGAGGTCGCGCAGCGGATTCTTCTGTCCCGGCATGGCCTTGAGCTCAGGGCGGAAGTTGAGTGACAGCATGATGAGGCGCAGCGAGGGCTCCTCGATCACCTTGAAGCCTTGGGACGAGGAGATCCGTTGCAGATCCTGGAGAGGTGCGGGTGCGATCAGATCGAGCTCGCCCGACAGCAACGCGGCGATGCGGGTGGCATCGGACTTCACCGGCTTGAATTCGATGCGGGTGAGATTGTGCTGGGGCTTGTCCCACCAGTCGGGGTTGACCACGAAGGTCGTGCCGGCATCGGGCTTGTAGGATTCGACCTTAAACGGTCCGGTGCCGATGGCCGTGGTCGAGGCGGCGGTTGTGACGCCGGTTGCGATATTGCCAGGCTTCAGGGCTCCGTTGGCCTCCATCCATTCCTTGTCGAGGATGTAGATGCCGGCGAGATCGTTGAGGAGGAGCGGGTAGGGTCCCTGCGTGACGATATCGACCGTGAAGTCGTCGACCTTTTCCGCCTTAACCACGGTCGCGAGGTTGCCACGGGCCCGGGCGCCGGGATCGAGGATGCGGTTGATCGAGGCGACCACATCGTCCGCCGTGAAGGGATTGCCATTGTGGAACTTCACGTTCCGGCGCAGCTCGAAACGCCAGGTGTCGGGCTTCACCGTCTTCCAGCTCACCGCCAGGGCGGGCCCCAGCTCCAGGGCGCGGTTGCGGCGCACCAGCGGGTCGAAGACATGGTGCAGCATGCTTGTCGTGAAGCTCTCCGTATGAGCATAGGGATCGAGCGTCGTGATGTCCGTGGGCGAGGCCCACCTCAGGGTCTTGGCCTCTGCCGGCATCCCCATGAGGGCGCCGACGGCGACGGTCAGGCTGACAGCAAATCTGGTTCTCATTTTTGGCCTCCACAGATCCTCTGGATTGGATTCTTTATTGGATACAATGATGGAAAAAATTGCATACAAAAATTGAAGCGTCAATTCCGCCAACGACGAAATTTTTGTCATCCAGGAATGAAATGCGGGCAGACGAGAGCCGGCGCCCTGCGCCTGAGGGGCTATCGACGGCTATTGATTGTTCTGGAAGGCGCTACGCCCGGCTGTCAGGAAGCATAGCGGTCAAGGATGGAACGAATGTCGCGATGCTTGTCGGAATTGGAGGACAGAAGCGCTCTGTCGGTGACGGCCCTAAGGTGGTGATCCATGGCGTCGATGGCGGCTTGGCTGTCCCGGGCCCGGAGGGCGTCGATGATCTGCTGGTGCTCGTTGATCGAGCAATCCGAGGAATGGGGCCGGCTGTAGAGCGCCAGGATCAGCGAGCAGCGCGAAACCACCTCGTCCACGTATCGTGCAAGAACGCCGTTGCCTGAGAGAGACGCCAGCAGAATATGGAATTCGCCCGCCAGACGAATGGCTGCCGGCCCATCATGGGCATTGGCTTTCGTCTCGAGAGCCACGTGCTGCTCCAGCCGTTCGATGTCCTTGTCCGTGACCTTTTCCGCAAGTCGGACAAGGACTTGCCTCTCCAGGCACATCCGCGTCTCGAAGACGTCCTGGGCCTCCGACAGGCTGGGTTGGGCGATGGTGGCGCCCTTGTTGGGCTGCATGTCGACAAGCCCTTCGGCATGAAGGCGCGCGAGGGCCGTCCGGACGATCGTCCGGCTGACGCCGAACCTGTCGCCGATCACGTCCTCGGTCAGTTTGTCGCCCGGCATGAGGGCCTGCTCGATGATCGCACGGCGAAGGCCAGCATAGACGGAGTCGCTCCGGGTGCCGGTGACTGATTTGGGCTTTCTAACGGGCGCGTTCATCGAAGCTTGCTGGACAACTCAGGGGACGAACTATGTTCCACAAAACTCTTTGCTCAGGAAGGGCAGATTTCACTGGTTTGTGTATCCACAACTGTATACAAATTTTTCAGCGCGGCAATATCTTAAACAGAGTGTCGCACCAGCTGAGATCTGAAAAGCGAGGGCCCTGATGAATACCCTGGTGATCCGCAACGTCCGCCCGATGGGCAGCGAGGCAACCTCCGTGACGATCCGCAATGGGCGGATTGCCGATTACGGCCGGAACGTCGAGGAAGGCGCTGAGGTCTTGGATGGTGCTGGGGCCATTCTGATTCCCGGGCTGGTCGAAGCCCATACGCACATGGACAAGACGCTCCTCGGCATGGGTTGGTATCGGAACGAGGTCGGCCCTCGGCTTATCGACAAGATCGAGAACGAGCGAACGCAGCGGCGAATTCTCGGCATCGATCCCGCCCGCCAGTCGGCCCGCCAAGCGGTGCTCGCCGCCTCCCTTGGTACGACGCACATCCGGACCCATGTGGACGTGGACACGGAAGTCGGAATCGCAGGCATCGAGGGCGTTCTCAAGACGCGGGAGCGCTATCGGGACATCGTCGATATCGAGCTCGTGGCCTTTCCGCAAAGCGGCATGCTCATCCGGCCCGGCACGGTCGAGCTCATGGAGAAAGCGCTGCAACTCGGCGCCCAGATCGTCGGTGGGCTCGATCCTGCCGGGATCGATCGTGATCCGAAGGGGCATCTCGACGTCGTGTTCGGTCTCGCCGAGCGCTATGGCGTGCCGGTCGACATCCATCTCCATGAGCCGGCGGAGTTGGGGGCGTTCTCCATGGAGCTGATCATCGAGCGCACGAAGGCCTTGGGTCTGCAGGGAAGGGTCACCGTGAGCCATGCCTTCTGCCTTGGCATGACCGATCAGGACTATGTTGCCGCGCTGATCGACGCATTGGCGGAGGCGCGGATCCACATTCTGACAACGGCGCCTGCTTCCAGGCCGGCACCCGCCGTCAAGCGCTTGGTGGAAGCAGACATCGTCGTCGCGGCAGGCTCCGATGGAGTGCGCGACACCTGGGGGCCGTACAACAATCCGGATATGCTGGAGCGCGCGTTCCTCGTCGGTCTGCGTAATAACCTGCGGCGCGACGATGAAGTCGCGCTGGCGCTCGACACCTGCACCTTCGGTGGTGCACGGATGATGGCTATCGACGATTATGGCCTGCAACCGGGCTGCTGGGCGGATCTCGTTCTGCTCGACGGTGAGACACTGGCCGAAGCCGTCGTCAGCCGCCGTCCGCGTAAAATGGTGCTGAAGCGCGGGAAGGTCACCGCCCGCGATGGTGTCGCGCAGGTCGAGGCGCCCTGATCCCGCTCAGACCGACGGCAGGCGCTGTCGGATGATGGCGGCGTGGAAGCGCGCGCCGTAAAGCAGCCCTTTATCGTTGAAGTCATAAGCGGGATTGTGCAGGGGCGCGGAATGCTTGCCGTTGCCGACGAACACGAAGCAGCCGGGCACATGTTGCAAGAACTGGGCGAAGTCCTCCGATCCCGTCATGGGCTCGCGGGCGGTCGAGACATGCTCCGGCTCGAACACCGTCCGGGCGGCTGCGAAGGCCTCGTCCACTAAAGCGGCATCGTTGAGGAGCGGCACGAACTCACGCGTGTAGGTCACCTCAGTGGCGACGTTGTAGGTCAGGGCCGTCCCTTCTGCGATAATGCGCATCTGCTTCTCGATCTCGGCACTGATTTCGGCGTGGAAGCTGCGGGCGTCGCCAAGAATGCGCGCAAGCCCGGGCAGTGCGTTGCGGGTGCCGTCGGTGATCAGCTCGGTTACCGAGACGACGCCGATGTCGGTCGGGCTCAGGCGGCGGGACACGATGGTCTGGAGGTTCATCACGGTGGCACAGGCGGCGACCAGCACCTCGTTACCCCAGTGCGGGCGTGCGGCATGACCGCCGACGCCTTTCAGGACGATCTCGAAATTGTCCTCCGCCGACATGATCGGCCCGACGCGGGTCTGGAAGTGCCCGACCGGAAGACCCGGCATGTTGTGCAGGCCGTAGATCTCGTCGAAGGGAAAGCGCTCCATCAGCCCGTCGGCCAGCATGGCGAGCGCGCCTTTGCCCCATTCCTCGGCAGGCTGGAAGACGAAGCGCACAGTGCCGTCGAAGCCGCCTTCTTCGGCTAACAGTTTCGCGGCTCCGAGCAACATGGCGGTATGGCCGTCATGCCCGCAGGCATGCATCGTGCCGGGATTCTGCGAGCGGTAATCCTGCGTTCCCTGTTCTGTGATGCGCAGGGCATCCATGTCGGCGCGAAGCGCGATAGCCCGGTTGCCGCTGCCGCGTTTGAGCGTGCCCACAACTCCCGTGCCGCCCACGCCTTCGGCGACATCATCGAGACCGAACTCCCTTAGTTTCGTGGCGACGAAGGCGCTCGTGCGCTTCTCCTCAAACCCGAACTCAGGATGAGCGTGCAGATCGCGCCGCCAGGCAGTCATGTCCCGTTCGAGAGCGCTCAGATCCATGGACATGGGTTTCTCCTTATTGGGCCGTAAGGCGGGTGACGACGTCGAGCAGGATGTTGGCACCCGCAACGAGGTCGGCATCCGGCGTGTGCTCGCGCGGATTGTGGCTGATCCCGCCAATGCTTGGCACGAAGATCATGGCCGAGGGCGCGATCCGGGCGATCATCTGGGCATCGTGGCCCGCGCCCGAGGTCATCCGTTTCGAAGCCAGTCCGCGCCTCCGGGCTGCATCCTCCACCAGCTCCACGATCCTCCTGTCGAATGTCACCGGCTCGAACCGCGCCAGCCGCTCGACCGAGATCGTGACGTCCTCGGCCGCCGCCAGTTCCTTCAGGTAGGCAGCGAGGGCTGCTTCCTCCGCCCGGAGGCGCCCTTCATCGGGATCGCGCAGGTCTACTGTGAAGACGGCGCGGGAGGGAATGACGTTGATCGCATTCGGCTCGAAGCTCATGCAGCCCACCGTGGCGACGGTGGGTGTGTTTGCGTTGCGGGCCCGGTCACGCAGGAAGGTGACGACGCGGGCCGCGGCATGGCCGGCATCCCGGCGCATTGACATCGGCGTCGTGCCAGCGTGATTGGCATCACCCTCGATGGTGACGCGCTGCCAGGAAATGCCCTGAAGGTTCTCGACCGCGCCGATGGGCACGCCCTCGCGTTCCAGCACGGGTCCCTGCTCGATATGCAGCTCGAGATAGGCATGCGGCTTGAGGAAGCCAGGCTCAACGGAGCCGGGATAGCCGATCCGTTCCAGCTCCGCCCCGAGAACGGTGCCATCGGTGCCGATTGTCGCCAGCGCTTCCTCGACCGAAAGTCCCCCGGCATAAACGAGCGAGCCTATCATGTCGGGCGCGTAACGTACGCCTTCCTCGTTGGTAAAGGCTGCGACCGCGATAGGCCGGGCAGAGGAGTACCCGGCCGCCTTCAAGGTCTCGATCACCTCCAGCCCCGAGAGCACGCCATAGCAGCCGTCATAGATGCCGGCATTGATGACGGTGTCGATATGCGAACCAAGCAGGACAGGGGCCTTGTCCGCATTGTCGGTGTTCTTCCAGATCCCGAAGATGCTGCCGATCCGGTCGACAGCAAGTTCTAGGCCCGCATCGCGGATCCAGGCAACAAAGCTGTCGCGCCCGGCCTTATCGGCGTCGGAGCCAGCAAGCCGCACCAATCGGCCGTCACCGTCTCTGCCGATCTGCCCGAGTTCCCGGAGGCGGCCGAGCAGGCGCTCCGCGTTGATCGAGAGCGCGGTCATGCGTGCACTCCTGCGGTTCGGTCGGCGGCATAGGCCAGAACAGTGTCAGGGCTCATTCCGACCAACTCGGAATAACGCTCGGGATCGGTCGCGCCCTCCGTGTTGATGAGGAAAATGCGGGATGACTCGTTGAGATTGAGGGCCGCTCGAATCTCAGGGTTCGCTGCCGCGCGAATAAGGCCGGCAAGACCCGCACCGCCGCTCTCGCCCGCCACGATGGCCGGATCGCTCCCCTGTGGACGAGCCAGGCGGTTCATTACCGCGATCGCATCCTCCTCGTCGACGGCCATGAAGGCGTCGGCGACGCGGGACAGCACCCGCCAAGCGACCAGGGACGGCTCGTAGCATTCGAGCATCGCCATGACCGTGGGCTCGCCATGCTCGATCTTGACCGGATGGCCCGCCCGGGCGGTCTCGAAGAGGCAGGCGGCGCGTGCCGGATCGACCACGATGAAGGTGGGCCGCCGGTCGCCGAGCACGAACGCGAGATGGCCTGCGACGGCGGCCGCGACACCACCGACGCCGGCCTGCACGAACACATGGGTCGGTGGTTCGGGAAGCTGGCGCAGGGCCTCACGCACCATGGCGGTGTAGCCCTGCATGACCAGTCCGGGAATGCGTTCGTAGCCCGGCCAGGAGGTGTCGGAAACGACCGTCCAACCCTTCTCGGACGCGACACGGGCAGCCTCTGCGACCGAGTCGTCATAGGTGCCCTCGACCCGGATCATGTGCGCCCCGAAACGAGCGATGGCCGCCACACGTTCGTCGCTGACGCCGGAATGAACGAAGATGGCAGCCTTGGCGCCGACAAGTTGCGCCCCCTGAGCTACCGAGCGGCCGTGATTGCCGTCGGTGGCACAGGCGACAGTCATCCCGGACGCAATGGCACGAATTTCGGGTGCGTGCAGCTCAGCGACATCGACCGGCCGCCCGAGCCGGCGACTGGCTTCCTCCAGCACGAGCCGGATGACCGCGTAGGAGCCGCCTAAGGCCTTGAAGCTGCCGAGGCCCAGGCGGAAGCCCTCATCCTTGATGTGGATGGCGCCCACGCCGAGTTCGCCGGCCAGGGCCATGAGCGCGTGCAGGGGCGTCGGAACATGGTTGTCGCGATAGGCAAGATACCGCTCGACGTCCTCGGCCGATTTCACGCCCAAGGTTTCGGCATCGATCAGGTCAAGAGGCTTGCGGTAGTCGGGGTGCTGGTTGGGAAGAAACATCGCTGTCCTCTTGGCTAAGATGGCGAGAAGATATTGCATCAAGCATGAGAAAGGCGCTCTATTTACGCCCCTCGAACACAAGATTTTTTCGCATGAATGGAGTCCCCAGTGTCCAAGCCTTTATCTCCGGTCACCCTGGACGCCTTCGATCTGGCCATCTTGAACATCCTGCAGCGGGACAATTCCACCCCGCAGCGGGTGATCGGGGAAACCGTCAACCTGTCCGCCCCGGCCGTGCAGCGCCGCATCCGGCGGATGGAGGAGGCCGGCGTCATCCAGGCCAATGTCGCGGTCATCGATCCGGCCCAGGTCGGGCAGCCGATCACGATCTTCGTCGAGGTCGAGGTGATCAGCGAGACGGCGGAGTTGATCGATGCCGCCAAACGGGAGTTCGCTTTGGTCCCGGAGGTGCAGCAGTGCTACTACGTCACCGGAGAGGCTGACTTCGTGCTGGTGGTCGTGGTGCCGACAATGACAGCCTACGAGGCGCTCACGCGTCGCCTGTTCTTCGGCAACAACAACGTGAAGAGGTTCCGCACCTTTGTCGCCATGGACCGCGTCAAGGTGGGCTTGGCTGTTCCCTTGCCGGGTAACTGAATACTTTGAGCCCTGCGGACACCGAGACGCGGGGAATGATGGTTTCAACGGGTCTTGGTAATCTAGAGCATTTTTCGGCGAAGGGGATCCGGTTCGCCGTCAAAAAATGCGGCAAACCAAGAAGAAGAGATGATTCCACGTCAGTGGAAACGGCTCTAGTCTGGCTCGCGTTTGACCTGCCCAACCCGGTTTAGGACTTCGCGTGGAATACTGTAATCCCTCACTGCAGCCTCCCAGTTCCGAAGCCCGCACAGTTCCCGCTGGATCATGAAGACCCAGACACGGTCGGCAGCCTCGTCCAGCAATGCAACGCGCCGATAGTCCCGGTCCGATCCGTGCGTTCCGGCATCAAAGGCCCGTAATGCAGCAAGGGCCTGCTCGACCTGAGCGCCCAGGGCTCCCAGAGTTTGCGCCTTCTGTCCCTGGAGCTCGTACTCGAGTACGCTCCAGCCAGTTCCCCGCTGGAATCCGGTCGATAAGCTCTGAGGAATGCGAACTGCCACTTTATGACTCCGCAACGCGTGATGATATGAGAGAGATGATGCCGTCGCCCTTACGTGGAAGCGCGACACCCTGGCGCAAGCCCGCATGGGGATGAACATCGTGCTTTGTATGGCCCTGCGGAGCCAGGATCTACGCCGTGATGGGCTCAGGATGGAGGTGTGCAATGCGGGTTGCAATGTTCAGCGTGAAGAAATACGAGCGCACGCTGCTCGACGAACTGAACGCGAGTCATAAGCACGACCTCGTCTATTATGACATGCTCCTCGGGCCTGAGACGGTACCTCTCGCAGCGGGGTTCCCGGCGGTCAGTGTTTTCGTCAACGATTCCGTTGATGGCAATGTTCTGAAGCAACTCGCAGCCGGCGGCACGAAATTGGTTGCAACGCGCTCGACCGGTTTCAATCACATCGACGTCAAGGCGGCGAAGGATCTCGGCGTCACAGCCGCGCGGGTCGTCGATTATTCTCCAAACTCCGTGGCCGAATTCGCCGTCGGATTGCTTCTTGCGCTCAACCGCAAGATCCCGCGGGCCTACAATCGCACGCGCGAAGGCAATTTCGAGCTCGACGGGCTCATGGGCTTTGATCTCGTCGGCCGGACCGTGGCTGTGATTGGCACTGGGAAGATCGGGATCATCTTTGCCCGGATCATGGCCGGATTCGGCTGCAAGGTGATCGGCTATGATGTGCGACACTCGCCCGAATTCGAGAAAATCGGCGGTCGTTACGTCGATGCCGACGGGGTCGAAGAGGCGGACGTCATCTCGCTGCACTGTCCGTTGACGCCGGAAACCCACCATATCGTCAATGCCCGTTCGCTGGCTCGAATGAAGAGAGGGGCGCTTCTGATCAACACGAGCCGCGGCGGACTCGTCGACACTGAGGCGGCGATCGAAGCGCTCAAGTCCGGCCAACTCGGCGGGATTGCGATCGACGTTTACGAACAGGAGGCCGGCCTCTTCTTCAAAGACCTGTCGAGCACCGTGATCCCGGACGATGTGATCCAGCGGCTTGTCTCTTTTCCAAACGTGATACTCACCGGGCACCAGGCGTTCTTTACACGCGAGGCTATCGAAACAATTCTGGAGACAACCCTTGCAAGCATCTCGGATTTCGAAGCGGGTCGTCCGCTGGCGAATGAAATAGCTGCGCCTTGACGAACATTGCCCTAGACGAGGGGGCGGGTGATCTTGGGCCACCGAGCCGTGGCCGCAGGATATGCGCCACTGTCTCAAACTGCCAAGCACACGTCTCGAACTGTCAAGCACGAAGGCGTGAACCTGCATAGTGTCTGGGCTCCCAGATAGAATGAGCACCAAGTGCAAGGGGAAGCGGTCAGCACGGACAACACCGATCCGTAATCTCGTGCGGCGCGGACTGAGGGGGCGATCCTCGGGACGGGCCTTCCGCTTTCGCCTCACCGACGTGTGCAAGTTGATGGACGCAGGAGCAGGACGTGCCACCGGAAGTACCTCTCACGGGCATAAGCATGAAAAGTAACGGTGACCTCGGCGGGGCCGTGAGCTCGTCGGAGAAATTCAGGTTTCTCCTGTGGCATCAAGGTGTCCTTCGCGGGCTCGTCGTGGCGGCGGCCGTTGCGCCGACCCTCGCCGGCTGCGTCTCTTCAGGAGGCGAGGCATCTCCCTCCGCCAATGTCGAGGCTCCCGCGGCCTTTGCACGCGAGCGACTGATCGGCCGATGGGGTGTCGCGTCGTTCCACACCGACAAGGATCGACAGAGGACCGAGCGCGAGGCGCGTGCCCAGTGCAACTTGCCTTACACAATCGCGAAGGGGCCGACCGACGGCGTGATGATGCATGTTGCCGACGACTCGAAACTCTATGAGCTCAGGCTCAAGGGGGACAGATCGGGCCGAACCTACCTTGGTTTCGAAGCACCGCCGGGCGACCCGCAGGATCGCGAGATCCTGTCGGCAACGGATAATCTCATGCTCATGCGTTTCGTCGATCCGGATGCGAACCGGCGCTACGGAACCTTCGTGTACGTCCGTTGCAGCGCCTGATGATCGATTGCCCAGCAAGCGGAGGACAGCACTTTGCGAAAGTTGCGAATGAAGTTCGGCGGGTCAGCGCTGGCCTATTGGGCTGTGGTCGCATGGGGCGTGCTGGCAGCCTGCCTTCCTTTCCAGCGGGCCGAAGCACAGGCGAGGCCATCCTCACGGGAGACGCTCCAGGTCCTTGACGAGCCGGGCCGCATCTCGACCGAGGAGGTCGTCATCACGGACGGACCCTATGCCCGGCAAGTCGTGTTCTTCAGGTCCAGCGAGCCGCCCGGCACCTTGGTCATCCACACATCGGAACGGTTCCTTTATGTGGTCCAGGGCAATAACCGGGCCCTGCGCTATGGCATCGGGGTCGGACGCGAAGGCTTTCAGTGGTCTGGGTTGGTGCAAGTCAGCCGCAAGGCCGAGTGGCCCGATTGGCGCCCGCCGCCTGAGATGATCTCGCGTCAACCCTACCTTCCGCGTTTCATGGCAGGTGGCCCGGGCAATCCGATGGGTGCCCGCGCGCTGTATCTCGGATCGACCGTGTTTCGCGTCCATGGCACAAACCAGCCGGAGACGATCGGCCATGCCATCTCGTCGGGCTGCTTCCGGCTGGCCAATGGCGACATCATCGATCTTTACGAGCGGGTGCCGGTCGGCACCAAGGTCGTGGTTCGGCATGGCGCCAGTCTCTAGCGCATCGTGCGGACCCAGCGGGCCGCGCCAGCGAAAAGTGGATCCGGTTTTCGCTAACGCGGACCTCTGGTTCCGCATCAACGATGCGCCGCTTAAGGGATTGAGCATCGGACCCAAAAGCGGACCCACTTTTGGGTCCGATGCTCTAGCGCGGGCGTTCTAGCCCGGGATTGCGACGCATCACGGAACGGAGATTGGAGATGACGGTGAACGCAGCCAAAGTTGATATCCGCTGGGCCTTGGCATGTCTCGTAGCTCTCGTGCTCGGCGTTTCGGCTCTGCCTGCGGCAGCCGGAACTCTTGAGACCGTGAAGCAGCGCGGCGTCCTGCAATGCGGCGTCAGCGAGGGCCTGTTCGGGTTCTCGGAGCGCAACGGTCAGGGCGAGTGGTCGGGCTTCGATGTCGATTTCTGCCGCGCCGTCGCGGGTGCTATCTTTGACGACCGAACGAAAGTCTCGTTCGTTCCGCTATCCGCGGGCGAGAGGTTCGATGCCCTCCGTGCGGGCCGTGTAGATCTTCTATCACGGAATTCAACCTGGACTCTGGAGCGGGAGGCGGGCCTCGGTTTGGCCTTCGCCGGCATCACCTACCATGACGGACAGGGCTTCATGATCATGCGCGATCTCAATGCGACCTCGGCGCTGGAACTCGATCGTGCCAGGGTTTGCGTCGAGACGGGAACGACAAGTCAGCTCAATCTGGCCGACTTTTTTCGGGCCAACTCGATGACCTTCGAGGAGCGCGCCTTTCCGACTGCTTCAGAGACCCTTAATGCCTTCCAGTCCGGTCAGTGTAACGTCCTGACGCGGGACCACTCCGCGCTCTACGCAGAACGTCTGAAGCTTCCTCGCCCTGGCGACGCCATCATCCTTCCGGACGTTATCTCGAAGGAGCCGCTCGGACCGGTGACGCGCGCGGATGACTTCGCTTGGTTCACCATCGTGAAGTGGGTGAACTTCGCCCTCGTGAATGCGGAGGAAATCGGGATCTCGTCCCATAATGCCGCCGAGGCAGCGACTTCCGTCAAGCCCGATGTGCGCCGCTTCGCGGGCCTGGAGGGTAGCTTCGGCAAGATGATGGGACTGGATGATGCCTGGGCACTGCGCGCCGTGCGGGCCGTGGGCAATTATGCCGAGATTTACGAGCGGAATCTCGGCGTCGATTCACGACTCGGTATCCCGCGCGGACTAAACCAGCTCTGGAGCATGGGAGGCATACTCTACGCGCCACCGCTTCGGTAGCAGCGATATGGGGCGATTGAGTTAGATCGTCAAAGGAGAGAGCCATGCACAGCAAGAATCCAGGATGGTATGCCTTCAGGGCGATTGGATCGGCTGCGGCACTCGCTCTGCTTCCAGTCATATCGGCTCCGGCCGTGGCAAACTCCCCGATGGCGGACGGAACCCGCACGGAACCTGCATTGAGATTGTTCGGAATCCTTCAGGAGCGGGAGCTGCAATACGCTAGGGCGGCTGTCCGCGGGCCCCGCGGTGGTGCGGTGGCGAGAGGTCCTCGCGGAGCTGTCGCGCGCGGCCCGCAGGGCGGGGTCGCTGCCCGAGGGGCTTATGGTGGTGCCGTCGCACGCGGTCCCGGCGGCAACGTTGCAGTTCGCCCTGGCTATCGGCCGCCCGTGCCGCCAGGCGGCTGGTATCGGCCGTCATCCTACTGGTGGCGACCGGGTGGAGCCATCGCGGCCGGGGCCGCACTCGGTTTCGTCACGGCGGCGGCAGCGACCGCCTATGCCGGGCAGGCGCCGGCTTCAGGATATTGCTGGTACTACACCAATCCTCAGCGCAGCCAGGGATTCTGGGACGTCTGCCCGCGCTGATCGAGGACGCATCGCTTCTTCGACGTGCAGCTACCAGGATATGCCCTAGCTGCCGCAGGGTAATGACCCAATGGATTTTCAGGGTTTTTACCGATACCCTGACCATGCGGCGTCAGATAGCCTCGGGCCTTGATAGCATGGCGGATCCGCTTCGATCCGCACGACGCGCTCAAGGTAGGAAGCGATGACCAACGACATCGTGCTCCCGTCAACGAGGATCAGGGGACTGAATACCCCATCGATATCGCCGGCGGGATGGACGCTTCCTCCTGGCTACATCCACCTTGGCATTGCAAAAGAGATCGGACCGGCCCTGCGCGAACTGGGTGTCGATCCCGATCCTGTCATCCGGGATGCAGGCCTCGATCCGCGGCTCTTCGACGATGCGACGAACGTCATTCACCAAGCGGCCCTAGGTCGGCTGCTCACTCTGTGCGTTGCTCGCACCAACTGCCCTCATTTCGGACTTCTGGTCGGCAAGCGTGCCTCCATCCTGTCGTTCGGCATGGTCGGTCGCTTGATGCAGCATTCGGAGACCGTCATCGACGCGTTGCGGGCGCTGGTATCGAATCTGAGCATCCAGGACCGGGTTGCTGTCCCGTCGCTGTCAATCAGCGGGGATATGGCGCTGTTCAGTTACGCTATGTACCGGTCCGAGAGTCAGAGTGCAGACCAAGTCTCGGACGGCGCAATCGCAGCCTCAGTCAATGTACTGCGCGTCCTGTGCGGATCCGCCTGGCATCCAACGGAGGTGTTCCTTCCGCGCGCCATTCCGGTCAATTCCGAGCCTTTCCGTCGTCACTTCCGGGCTCCGGTTCGATTCAATCACGAGATGGCCGCGATTGCCTTCCCGACCCGAGATCTGCATGTGCGGATCAGCGGTGCCGATCCCATGCTCCGGGCAATGCTGGAAGAGAGGATCGACCAATTGAAGGGTGGCTCGGGATCCGAGTTCTCAGACGACATCCGGCGATTGCTGCGCACACGGCTGACCAGCCGTCGCTGTTCGGCAGACGACGTTGCCGGTCTGCTGGCGATTCACCGCCGCACCCTGAGCCGTCGCCTGAAGGGCAGCGGCATGGGTTATCGGTCGATCACGAACGAGATCCGGTTCGAGATCGCCCGTCAATTATTGGAAGACACCGAGGTGCCGCTCGGACAGATCGCGGCGGCACTGGGTTATTCGGAGGCGAGCGCCTTCACTCGCGCCTTCCGACGCTGGTCGGGCGTAACGCCGACCGCTTGGCGAACCACCGATAGTCTGGGGTGATGCGTTGACGGCAAAAGCTGTCAAATGCTCGCCTCGACAGATCAAACGCGGAGTTACGGCGAGACCAGGATGAAATCGAAGGCGGGCGACGAAGTGTATCCTTATGTCCGCTGTTGTTGCGAAAATTGCGACCGGTGTTCGTTGTGGTTGGTAATGATGACTGACGGCGGCCCTGGTTGAGAACGGCTGACGTCGCTCAACTCCAGGTCGGAGGGCCGCTCCGTCGCCGTAGTCAACGGACGATGAATGGGATTGCCAGGTTGAAGTGGAAGAAGCGACGGAAGAAGTCATGATGGGCAAGCCATTTGGACCGGAGCACCCGGTGATCGAGCCATCGCCGCACAGGCCCTCCCTCCTGTGGCTTCTGGCTCTCGCGCCGGTTTCCGCCGCCCTCGATCTCGCCAGCGTTGTCCCGGCTGGCGTCGTCTTCTTCTGTGCCGCTCTGGCCATCGTGCCGTTTGCGAAGCTCATCGTCCAGAGTACCGAGCAGATCGCTGTTCACACGGGCGCCACCATCGGAGGTCTCCTCAATGCCACCTTCGGCAATCTTCCGGAACTGATTATCGCCCTGGCCGCTCTGCGGGCTGGCCTGCTGGAAATGGTCCGTGCCTCGATCATCGGAGCGCTGCTCGCCAACCTTCTGGTGGCCCTCGGCTTCGCTTTCCTGCTTGGCGGCCTTCGCCATCACAATCAGGAATACAACCCGAATGCCATCCGGACCTATTCGTCGACCATGGTGCTGGCCTGGATCAGCCTAGCGCTCCCGAGTGCGTTCCATCGTACGCTGGAAGCGGAGCCGCACCTAGGTGTACACGCCACGCTCGACCTCGTGGTAGCGATCGTCCTTCTTGGACTCTATGGGCTGTTCCTGCTCTATTCCTTGAGAACGCATCCGGAGACATTCGTCGAATTGAACGCTCCCACCTCGGACGAGGAAACTGGCGAGCATTCCAGTCTCGCGCGGGGCATTGCCACATTGCTGTTTGCTTCGCTTGGCGCCGCATGGATGAGTGAGATCCTCGTCGGCGCCGCTGAGCAGGCGGGGCATTCGCTGGGCATGTCGCAAATGTTCATGGGGGTGATCGTGCTTGCTCTCGTTGGAGGCGCGGCGGAATCCGGATCTGCTATTGCGATGGGGAGGGCTAACCGGGTCGATCTCAGCATCGGCATAGCCCTGGGGAGCTGTGTGCAGATCGCCTTGTTCGTTGCTCCTATGCTGGTGCTGGTCGCACCAGCCATGGGGCAGACACAGTTCAGACTAGTCTTCTCGCAAGCGGAGATGTGGATGCTGTTCGGAGCAGTGCTCCTCGGAGCGACGGTTGCGACCACCGGTCAATCCAACTGGTTCAAGGGCGCTCAGCTACTGGCTCTCTACATCATCATCGCGACCGTACTGTACTTGGTTCCCGTTGCTTCGCCATAGATATTGATATGCTGCGACAGCTTCTCATGGGTGGCTCCATCAGCCTCTGTAACATCGCCATTCATGCAATCGTGATGGCAATGGTGGTGAGTGCTGCTCGCAGGACGCTGAAGTGGGAACACCGCCGGTCTCAGGGTTGGCTTGCCTCTGTCATGGTTACAACCGTCGGGATTTTGATGGTCGCGCATGTCGCCGAAGTGATAGTGTGGTCTCTTGCTTATGCGGTCTTAGACGTGGTGCCTGTCGGGACCGATGTCCTGTACTTCGCCTTCGTCAACTATACGACGCTCGGTTATGGCGATGTCGTCCCGGTGGAGCGCTGGCGCCTGCTCGGACCCATGGCGGCTATGAACGGAGTTCTGTTGTTCGGATGGTCAACAGCCGTCATCTTTGAGGTGCTAAGACAGGCCATGCGCGACCGGAATCAGAGGGGAGGGCGGTGAGCATCGCCCCGGCGACACCCATGATCTTCGGTCAATGACTTCGTGAACCAGCCCGTCTGTAGGAATCCCTGGTTGCCGGACGAATGTTGGTCGTGCGAGGAAGCCTAGCGCATCGTGCGAACCCGAAGGGTCGCACCGAACGATGCGCCGCTCAATGATCTAGAACCGTTCGTCGGCATTATCAACCAAACACAGCTTTTCCTTTGCAGCTAAGCTTTTGCGTGAGATTCTGATCTCGTGATCGATGGCCGGATCAGGAGGTCAGCATGCAGCTGTCCGTGGGCGAAATACTGAGTA